>CAZYCG010000018.1:0-14194 GCA_964645865.1 uncultured Dehalococcoidia bacterium
ATTGATGGTGCAATTGTAGGCACTGCAATTTATACTGGTGATATAGATTTCAAAAATGCCATAGATACATTAAGTAAATCCCAAACGAATAAACCCACAGGTGGAGCAACGTGAAAGCGAGTAAAAAAACTGCACCAAAAAATGTTGAGGAATTATTCCTAACAAAAAACAAAAGATTACTGGACCCGTTCAGTGTAATTCCATTGATTCCGATTCAACCAGATCATCTTGTTGGGGATATTGGATGTGGTTCTGGAAACTTCTCTATACCATTAGCTAAATATTTATTCAGTGGTACACTTTATGCATTTGATAAAGATGTTGCTATGTTGAACCTAATTACCGACTCACTTAAATCGATAAATTTAAATAATATAGAATTAAAAATATATACTGAAACCTCCATCCCATTAAAAGATAATATCCTAGACGGTGTCTTTCTTGGTCTAACATTAGAAAAGTCTCAATCTCCAAACATTTTGTTGAATGAAATTAAACGAACAATTAAACAATTTGGATGGCTCACCATTGTCTCATCTATAAATGACCTTAATAATTATGGATACAAATATATACCAAAACTTAAATTAAATGGAATGGTAGAAAAATTGGGTTTTAAAAGACTATCCCAGCGAGAACTAAACGAAAAATTTTATTTGTCTATTTATAAGTGTCAATAAAATGTTAACCAAAAGAATAATTTCATGTTTAGATGTAAAAGAAGGCCGTGTAGTTAAAGGAATAAAGTTTTCAAACCACAAAGATGCTGGTGATCCAATCACACTTGCAAATAAATATAATTCTGAAGGTGTTGACGAGTTAGTATTCTATGACATAACAGCATCATCTGATAATAGAAATATCATGGCCAATATAGTTTCAAAAGTTGCCGAACAGGTATTTATCCCATTAACAGTTGGAGGTGGATTGCGCACAATAGACGACATGCACCAAATGTTACGCGCAGGAGCAGACAAAATATCTATAAATACAGCCGCTGTTGAAAATCCAACTTTAATAAAAGAAGGAGCAGAATCATTTGGTTCACAATGTATAGTCCTAGGACTTGATGCCATAAAAACTCAACCAGGACAATGGAAAGTTAGAATACGTACTGGAAGAGACGGTGGAGAGGATACAGGAATGGATGTTTTAAAATGGGTACATCAAGCGACTGATTTAGGAGTGGGGGAAATAGTTGTTAATAGTATAGACCAAGATGGCACTGGATCAGGCTATGATCTCGATTTGTTAAAAATAATATCTAACTCTGTAAACGTACCAGTAATTGCAAGCGGAGGTGCAGGTAATGCCACCCATATGCTGGAAGCTGTATCCATAGGCAAAGCTGATGCCGTCCTAGCAGCTGGAGTGTTCCACTACGGGAAACTAACAATAAGCGAAGTTAAAGAAACTTTAAGTAATAATGGCATTCCTATCAGAGATATATAATCCTATTTCATGTCAATAACATTCCCACTTTAAATAAACCAGACTGGAGTTATAATGATTAAATTAAATACTGAAGGGTTGATTCCAGTAATCACACAAGATGCCTCGACTCATAAGGTTCTAACCTTAGCTTATATGAGTAAAGAATCGCTGCAAAAAACGTTGGATGAAAAACAAGTATGGTTTTACAGTAGGAGTAGGTCAGAACTATGGAAAAAAGGAGAATCTTCAGGTAATGAGATGCATGTTAAATCAATGCAGACTGATTGTGACTATGATGCAATTCTCATTCAAGTGGAACCAATGGGACCAGCTTGTCATACAGGAAGCACATCATGTTTCCACAACAAAATTGAAGATACAATCATATCGACTTCAGATGAAACCAATTCGAATGCAATAGATGAGCTATTTGCTACAATACAGCAAAGAAAAAAAGATATGCCTACCAATAGTTATACTTCAGAATTATTTGCCAGTGGTATTAGTAGAATTGCACAAAAAGTCATTGAGGAAGCGGGTGAAACAGCTTTAGCGGGTTTAGGACAAAACAAAGAAAATACCATTGGTGAAATAAGTGATTTAATATATCACCTCCTAGTTATGATGAGCAATTTAGAAATAACTCCAAATGATGTTTGGGCAGAACTAAAAACTAGATCTAAATAGCCTTTTCATTTCGCTGAATGGAGACCTCTTCGTCAAATTCTTTTAACTTACTCATAGCCATTAATGCAACTTCTATCTGACTTTCATTTGGAGTAGCCGTAGTCAATTTTTGTAAAGCTATAGTAGGTATAGACAAAATATTTCCAACTTTGGTGTTTCCAAATGTACTACTAAAACGAATGATTTCATATGATAATCCTGCGATTATAGGTATCGTCACAATCCTCACAATTATCCCAAGCCAAATTGGGTCTCTAGGAGTAAATGCTAATACAAAAAATGCTACTATTCCGACATATAATATAAATGCTGTACCACATCTAGGATGTTCAATCGGATATTTTTTTACTGAATGCAAATCAAGTACATCTTTGCTCTCTTCTGCATGAATTACCATATGTTCAGCACCATGATACATGAACAACTGACCGATTTTTAAAAATTTGCTGATAAGAAAAATATACCCCAACACAAATAATAACCGTATCAAAGCTTCAACAAGATTAATTACTACATTTGAATCAATATATTTCTCTAAAGGAGTTGAAACAAACAAAGGCAAAATAAAAAAAATCCCTACCGCAAATGAAACGCCCAATAAAACACTTATTATCATCGAAATCAAATCTATTTTTTCATCTTCAGCTTCACTTGCTACTAAACTTGAATAAGTCAAACCTCTAAAACCTAATATTAAAGACTCCAATATCACAAACATTCCTCTTATAAATGGAATATTTTTAAGTATAGGAACTACGATTCTGGGTACAGACTCGTATTTATTTGCCAAGGTACCATCAGGTTTTCTTACACAAATTGCAGCTGAGTATCTGCTACGAATCATCACTCCATCTAATACAGCTTGGCCACCATAAGTTTTATCCGGTTCTTTAGATGTCATTAATCAATATATAAGAACGAGTTCAATCTCTCGATAAGAACTAAAGTTGTGTATCAATCTTATTCGACATTGAACCTACGGCGGAACCTTTCAACTCGGCCTTCTGTATCAACAATCCTTTGCTCTCCGCTGTAAAATGGGTGACATTTATTACATAATTCAACTTTCAACTCCTGCTTGGTTGAGCCAGTTGTCTGAATTGTTCCACAAGAGCAAATTATCTTGGCATCATTATAATATTTTGGGTGTATCTCTGACTTCATATTACTAATCCTCTAAGAATAAACGCTAACTCTTTTTTTGTCGCGCGATACTTTCTCAAATTTTATTATACCGTCAATCATACTAAATAAGGTGTGGTCTCTTCCCATACCTACGTTATTTCCTGGATAAATTTTTGTCCCTCTTTGCCTAACAATGATTGAGCCTGCTTTAGCAAATTGTGAATCGTATATCTTAACACCTAATCTCTGCCCACGACTATCCCTTCCATTCCTTGTACTACCCCCACCTTTTTTATGAGCCATTACTTAACACCTTCCTAATATTTCAATCTTTATCGATACTGTCTATTTTAAGTTCAGTAAAATACTGCCTATGTCCCTTTTTAATCCTATACCTAACCTTAGGTTTATACTTAAATACAATCTTTTTAGGTAATCTACCTTGATCTAAAGCTTGAGCTGTTACAGAAACTCCATCTACAAAAGGCATCCCCACCTTAGGCTTGCCTTTTTCATTCACAAACAAGACCTTATCTAATTTAACAGAATCACCCGGTGCACAATCTAATTTTTCGACTTTGATTATATCGCCTGGTTCAACAAGATATTGTTTACCACCAGTTTCAACAATAGCGTAATTTTCCACTTAAAAATCCTCCGAGACTCATTTTACTTAGCATATTGCCCTTGGTCAACTTCCATATTAATTACTTTTTTAGGACACCAAGCTCCCACAACATCATCAAATTCAATTATACCAATAAATCGATTATTCTTCGAATATATTCGACTTATTTCTTTAGGTCTGCCTAAAGGAATTTCAGGGGAAGCGAAAATTGGCCGCCCATTTAGGATATCTTCCTCTAATCTAGCATCTACCTCTATTCTGGGTAAATGCGTTATTGCAGAGTCTACATCCATAATTATATCAGTCGATCCACCTTCATCAAATATTTTTTCTATAGAATAATACTCAATGGAATTTTCTATATCAAAAGATCCATGTTTCAAGCGCGTTAATCGCTCTAAATGAGCACCCATCCCTAATTTTTTACCTAAGTCATTGGCTAGAGACCTTACATAAAACCCTTTCCCACACTCAACCTTAATATCTAAATAAGGGTTATTCCAGCCTAACAAAGATATTTCAAAAACTTTAACTGCCCTTGGCTCTAATTTCAAACTAACTCCTTTTCTAGCCAAATCATAAAGACGTTCTCCATTAATCTTTATAGCACTATACATTGGTGGTATTTGTTCAATATCTCCAACAAAAAATGTTAAAGCATTGCTAATTTCTGCGATAGATGGAATTTTATATCCAATATTATTGGATACAACAAATCCCTCCTTATCAAAAGTATCCGTTTCAATCCCCAAATTTATACCCGCTCTATAGGAACGATCTTGGTTAATCAAATACTCTATTATCCTTGTCGCTTTGCCTACGCAAATCGGCAAAACTCCTGATGCTAAAGGGTCTAACGTACCTGCATGACCTACTTTTTTAATACCAGTCAATCTTTTAATAGTACGCACAACTTGCGTACTAGTAACTCCACTCGGCTTGTTGATATTAAATATTCCGTCCATTTGTTATTCTTCAATGTACTTATTATGAATTGGAAACAATCAGATGTTTGTTAAATTCTTAAAAAAGACCATCTAGTTTTTTGGATATTATCGCACCTTCTTCAATAGAGTTATCATCCAAAAATTCTAGTGCCGGTACTTTTTTCAGATTAATCTTTTTTCTTAATAATCTCCTTATAAAATTGCTAGCTGAATTTAATCCTTCTAGAGCTTTTCTTTTATGTTCCAAATCACCAATGTCTGTTACGTATACCTTAGCTAATCCAAGGTCACGAGATGTTTCAACATTAACAACACTTACAGTAAACGAAACTCTTGGATCACTGATTTCTTGTGAAATAATTGAGCTTATTTCTTGTCGTAATAAAGCGTTTATTTTATCAATTCGCTGATACATAAATGTTTACAAGGTTACTTGGATAACGCCTACCGCAAATTTTTCTTTAATTTACTAAGACGTAGCTTCAGTTAATTTATGTGCTTCTAAAACATCACCTTCTTCTAACTCACTGAAACCTTCAATAACCATGCCTCCTTCCGTTCCCGCCCGCACTTGCTTGACGTCATCTTTATAGTGCTTTAAGCTCGAAATCGGCCCTACAAATATTTCATCATTATTCCTAACAACATGAATATCCGCACCTCGTGATATTGACCCATCAGTTACGACGAAACCTGCTACTGTACGTCCTTTTGAAACATTGAAAACCTCTTGTACTTTAGCTTGGCCCTCTATTACATCTACAAATTCAGCTTTTTTGTTCTTTCCTAGCCTATCTTCGACAAATTCAAGAAAATTATAAATTACGTTATAATTTTTTATCTCTACATCCGAAGTTTTAGCTAAAGTTCTGGCAGCCGGTTCCGTAGTCACATTAAACCCACATATAATAGATTCTGTGGTTAACGCCAATGAAACATCACTTGGCGAAATAGTCCCAACTGCTGCGTGAACAATATTCACTTTAGCATTTTCAGAATTAAATGCAGTTACTGACTTAGTTATAGCTTCTATCGTTCCTAACACATCGGTTTTAATAATCAGGTTTAAGAATACTAAATCTTCTCTGTTCTTTTGCAAAAGAAGATTCCCTGCTTGAGTCGAAGTTATACGAGATTGATTACTTATATTTGATTTTTTCTTGTGATTTTTGGCATCAGGCTTTACCTCAATCGTATCTCCTGGCTGAGGCAAGTTATCTAAGCCTAATATTTCAACAGGCATAGATATACCAGCTTTTTTCACACGTTTCCCATTTTCATCTAGAATAGCCCTGATTTTCCCTTTGGAATTTCTTGATTCAACATAATCAGAAATTTGAAAAAATCCCGATTGAACTATAACAGAAACTATATTTCCCATAGCCTTGTCAACTTTAGCCTCAATAACAATTCCACTACCTGCTGAATCAGGATTGTGTTTCAATTCATTTATTTCAGCAACTAAAAGTATATTTTCCAACAAATCATCTATGCCTTCTGATTTTAAAGCAGATATGTTCACAGATATAACATCCCCACCCCAATCTTCGACCAATAATTCATGCTCAGATAATTGCCTCTTGACTTTATCAGAATCAGCAGTAGGCATATCAATTTTATTTATAGCGACTATTACTGGAGTATCCGCAGCCTTGATATGACTAATCGCTTCTAAAGTCTGTGGCATCAATCCATCATCTGCAGCAACAACAAGGATAGCTATGTCAGTCAATTGAGCACCTCTGGCTCTCATTTCCGTAAATGCTTCGTGTCCAGGCGTATCTATGAAGGTTATAAATCGACCTTGGTATTCTACTTGGTAGGCACCAATGTGTTGAGTAATACCTCCTGCTTCACCATCAACTTTTTTAGTATTCCTTATTGAATCTAATAGGGTTGTCTTACCATGATCCACATGACCTAAAACGGTAACAACCGGTGGACGTACAATAACATCTTGGCTTAAATCTAAGTCATCATCTTCATCACCAGATTGATCTGATTCAATCGATTCTTCTTCGGATACAGATTTTACCTCAATCCCATAAGCAGTACATATTTTAGATGCAATTTCATATTCAAGCGGGTCATTCAAAGTAATCATGTGGCCCAATCTCATTAACTGCTTAATCAATTCGACAGGGTCTACACCTAACATGTTTGCCAAATCACTTACCCTTGTAGTTGAGGCTAATGTTACAAACTTATTTTGGCCTGAAATGACTTCTTTTTCATTTTCACTTACCAAAATGAAACTCCTTTTTAATTCAAGCGCTTGTTATTTTTTGACTCAGTGGGAAAATCCTTCAATTGAAAATCTAACTTACTCCATTGATCGTCAGTCAATCCTGTTCTTAATCCATTTTCAACAATTTGTTTTTTCAATTTCTTCATACATTTTCCCATATTACACACATAACATCCTCGCCCATGACAACTAAGATTTAGTGATATGCTTATATCTCCGTTATTAAACGAAATCCTCAGCAAATTATCCTGTATATATTTATCTCTACATACGATACACATTCTAAATGGAACATGGTTTTTGATTTTGCCAGACAAAACTCAGACCCTAATCACTATTTATTTTTTTCGTGTATTTCTAACTTTCCGCTTGGTCCTTTTTTGATTGGAACTACCACTACCTCTTCGTAACTCATCAATATCTTCAGCAAACCTCAATCCTCCATCATTAGAAGATTTATTTTTACTTATATCCCAAATATCTTCCGGCAATTCGGCTACTAAATCAGGTTTTGCACTAGATTCAGTTTCTTCAGTTTGAGCATCATCAGTAGCGGTCATTCCTGCAAGCTCTTCATCAGACAATCCTGCTAACTCTTCCACCGGTTGTTCTGCCAATTCAGTACTGCCATTAGAAGCAACAACTTCTTCCTGTTTTGCATCTTTAGTTTCAGGTTCAAACACAGATTTATCAAATACTGGTTTATCTTGAACAGCTTCTTTATTGATTTGATCAACTGATTCCTGTTTTAGAGAATCAACACTTTCACCAGAAGATTCTTCAGCAACTTGAGGTGCATCTTGAAGTACTTCAGGCAATTCGCCTCCAGCTTCTTCAATAGCTTCTTCATGGCTCTTGATATCAATTTTCCAACCAGTAAGCCTCGCTGCTAATCTAGCATTTTGACCATCTTTGCCAATTGCAAGAGATAGTTGTTTTTGAGGAACAATTGCCGTCGCCGACATATCATCTTGATACATTTCAACTCTAGCAACATCAGAAGGACTGAGAGCGTTGGAAATATATCTTGCAGGATCACTATCCCAACCTATCACATCTATCTTCTCTCCTTGCAATTCATTTACTATGTTTTGTATACGTATACCTCTTAAACCCACGCACGAACCAACAGCATCAATGCCTTCCTGCCTTGCCCAAACTGCCACCTTACTTCTAGAACCAGCCTCTCGCGAAATTGAAAGTATTTCTACTGATCCCGCTTGTACTTCAGGCACTTCTGTTTCAAATAAACGCTGTACTAACAATTTATCGATTCTAGAGAGAATTACTTCAGGGCCTTTAAGGGAAGTTCTAACTGACTGCAATATTACTTTTATTCTCTGTCCTACCCGAAATCTCTCGGTTTGACTTTGCTCAGTTAAAGGTATAATTCCTTCAGTCCTACCAAGCTCAACAACAATTTGCCTCGGCTCTATACGATGAATAGTTACAGAAAACATTTGACCTTCTTTATCTGCATATTCTTTAAGGACTAATTCTAATTCGGCCTCCCTCAACCTTTGCAACACAACTTGTTTCGCAGTTTGTGCCGCAATCCGACCTGCACTTTGAACCAAACTATCAGTTGGCACCAATTCTCCTACTTGAGCATCCGGCTTGATTTCTTTGGCTTGTTCCAAACTTATTTGTTGATTATTTTCAGGGTTTTCGGCAACAGTTTTGAGTATAAAGACAGTAATTTGACCTGAACCAGGATCCAACTTAACAGAAATGTCTTGGTTGGCTGCTACGCTGTCACGTTTATATGCTGATAAAAGAGCATCCTCTATCGCAGAAACAACAATATCTCTAGGTAGATTTCTTTCAGAAGCCAATTGAGTTAACGCGACAATAAAATCGCTTTTCATATTATAACCCCTATATTTATTACCTATTCAAATAAAAAAACAAAAAAGTGGGGATCACCCACTTTACTTTAAATCAAACCCAAGTGCTTTATATAAACACTTTAATCAATTACAAAAATTATAGCATTTTGGTCTGTATTACACAACTGAATTTATCCTAAGAACCGTGCTTTTAAAAAAATTGGTTTGTTTATTAATTCGATTGCATTAAATTTGTTACTATAAGATATTAACTGCAATTATAAATCATATTATTTTGGAATATAAAAAGAGGTTGGTCCAATAAATTCGGCGAAAATTGTTTCTATAAAAAAACTCCTCAATCTATGGTTAATACTGTTAATCATCTTTTTACTATTTTCTCAATGTAAAACCAATCCCAATGAAGTAAAGATAAACATATTCGCTGCTGCAAGTCTTGCAGATATACTCAATGAATTTGAAACACAATTTGAATCACAAAACAAGTTGATTGACTTGCAAATAAGTTACGGGGCATCTAATCTTCTAACGCAGCAAATTATCAAAGGAGCCCCTGCAAATATTTTTATCCCAGCAGGTACAGGTCCGATAAAAGTCCTACATCAAAAACAACATCCAGACATAAAAGTTTACCCTTTTATTTCGAACGAATTAGTTTTGGTTTCTCACCCAGATAAACAACTCAACCTAAAAAACTTATATGAATTAACAAATATTGATATCAAAAGATTTGCAATAGCTGATCCTAAATTAGCTCCAGCTGGTGAATATTCCATGCTAGCATTACAAAACAACAATATATGGGATTTTTTGCAACCTAAATTAGTTTTAGCCCCAGATGTTAGAGCAACCTTGACTTATATTTCATCAAAGAATGCTGATATTGGAATAGTATATTCTACAGATGCAATGTCAAAACCAGATTTGAAAATAACTAAAATACCTAAAGACACCTATCCTGAAATAACCTATCCAATCATTCTCATTGATGATGCCAAAAAAAAGAACGCCATAAATGAATTTTTAAATTATTTATTATCTGAGAAAACCAAACCAGCAATCAAAAAATATGGATTTAAAAAAATAGAATAAATTGCAACTGTAATCAAATAAAAAACAGAAAAATGATATTCCCAATAGTTCTTTCAATACAAATAGCAACCCTAGCAACACTAATTAATTTACCAATAGCTCTGATATTTAGCTGGCTAATTGTAAAAAAGCAAATTCGTGGCAGCGCTGCGCTGGAGGTATTAATGACTATCCCATTAGCTATACCTCCAACAATAATTGGTTTTTTTGTATTAGTAATATTTGGTATAAATGGACCTATCGGAACAATAACCAATAATTTGTTCGGATTTAACATCATATTCACATGGTTAGCAGCCACGCTTGTAACGGCTATAATATCATTCCCATTGATGGCAAGAGCGATAATCGTGTCCATGTCAGAAGTTGAACCTAGCCTTGAAAAAACAGCTCTTGGTTTAGGTGCTGGACCGATAAAAGTTTTTTTTTCAATTACAATGCCACTAAGCTATAGAGGTATTGTAGCAGGATCTTTGATTTGCTTTGTTCGTGCTCTAAGTGAATTTGGAGCAACGATAATTGTAGCTGGTAATATGCCAGGGAAAACTCAAACTATATCGTTAGCGATATATTCTGCAATTCAATCAGGGGATGAATCAACTGCTTTTAGTCTAAGCGCCGTTGCATTAGGTATCGCTGTAGCTTCACTCGTTGTTTATAATATTTTACTAAAAAAAGACAAACGAACTCTAAACCAAAATGAATAAACAAAATCAACCATTTATAGTCTCAGAAGTGAATTTCACTAAAACTTATCCTGGATTTACTCTGTCTTGTAATTTCAAAACCGACTCGACTAGAACTGCCATTTTTGGCCCATCTGGAAGTGGCAAAAGCACACTACTCAATTGCTTATCTGGTTTCTCAAATCCAGACGTGGGATTTATCAAAATAAATGGGAAAGAAGTTTTTTCTTCAACCAATAAAATAAATATTCCAGCAAATAAAAGGAGACTTGGGCATATTTTGCAAACTCCATCTCTGTTCCCACATATGAATGTCAAACAAAATATATATTACGGATTAAATCTAACTCCGTTGCATTTAAGGAGGTTTGATTTAAATCAAATAATAAACCTATTAGAAATCAAAAACATACTTAACAAGAATGTTAACAACATCTCCGGAGGACAATCCCAACGAGTAGCATTAGCTAGAACCCTTGCAACATCACCTGACCTACTATTGCTAGACGAACCATGGACAGGCTTAGAAAAAAGATTGGTTTCAACTATTATCGATTATATTAAAATTGTATCTAACGAATTGAATTTGCCACTATTTTTCGTTTCACACGACATTAAAGATGTATATGAAATAGCGAATCAAGTTATTATACTTAACGAGGGGGAAATTTCATCAATAATTGACCCTATATCTCTATTGAAGCAAAATCCGATAACAGCTCAATTTGAACATCCAAACATAATAAACAAAATCAAAACTAAAGTGAAAACACCTGTTACCATCTCAAATTTAACCTTAGTATCATTAAATGGAATCGAGATAGTTTGTTCACAACTAAAATTAAATCAAGGCGATGATGCAACTTTAATATTAAATTCCAAAGATATAATAATATCGAAAGACAAAGTTACTAACCTGGCAGTTGAAAATATGATACCAGTTAGGATTTATAATATTTTAAAAACTAATAATAAAACAGTAATTAAAACCAATTTAAATGACCAAAGTTTGTCTATCGATATCCCTGAACATACATCAAACACTCTTAATTTGAATACTGGAATGAAAATTTATTTAGCGATAAAAGCTTCAAACATAAATCTTTATCCTCAAAATACTGCTACATAGAGTTGATACAATCGTTTATTATCAAAACTTAGAAAAGTGATTTAATGACATTTAAAACAAAATTGTCTAAAACAATAACAATTAACAATAGTTTATTGTGCGTTGGTCTTGATGTGGATAATACCCGAATTCCTACTGAAAAAATCTTCCAATTCAACAAGGCCATCATAAATTCCACACAACCATATTGTTCAGCATATAAAATTAATTTGTCTTTTTATGAATCGTATGGATCTAATGGTTATAAAGCTATGGAGAAAACCATCGAACACATAAGAACGAATGCACCAGACAAATTGTTAATAGCCGACGGTAAAAGAGGTGATATACCTTCAACTATGACGAAAGTAGGAATTGCCCACTTCGAAACTTGGGGGTTTGATTGTACTACAGCAAATATCTGGGGAGGGTTTGAATCAATAGAACCTCTTCTTCAATACCCAGATAAGGGAGTATTCATATGGGCAAAATCATCAAACGAAGGTTCTAAAGATATACAAGATGTAGCAACTAATTACAAATTTCAAAAAAATTACGAGTTAATCATAGAAACCGCAGCCAAACACAATTTGTCCGCCAATATGGGCTTGGTTATTGGAGCAACATCTCCAGATGATCTATTGTTAGTCAGGTCAATGTCTGATGATATCCCAATATTGTGTCCCGGAATCGGGGCTCAATCTGGAAATTTACAAGAATGTTTAAAAAACGGAATCGGAAATAAATCAAACAACATATTGATAAATGCTTCGCGCAGCATCATTTACCCAAAAGACGGAATGGAAAACATCAATAACGTCAAGCTAGCCGCTGAGAACCTAAATTCACGAATAAATTCTATTTTGAACAAACATAAATCTGATTAGCAATTCAAAAATTCAATATCCTCATAGGTATTCCGTTAACATAAAGATTTTTAGATTGACACCTGATTGTTTTCAATTCTAGAATAACAATTATTTAGCACGGATATAGATTAATTCATGCAAGAAATGGTAATTGACAGCATAAGGTTCAGTGTACAAAACTACGGTCAAAGAGTAGTTATACTACGCCAAAAAGATTCGACGCCTGGAATTTACTTGCCCATATGGATAGGTGCATCCGAAGCTGAATCGATCGCTATGAGGCTTCAAGAAGTGGATGCCCCACGGCCACTCACTCATGACCTTTTGACGACTGCAATAGATTCATTGGGGGCCAAAGTTCTAAGTATTATCGTATCAGACTTAAAAAACGATACTTTTTTCGCGAAAATTTTGCTTGAATACAAAGATAACACGATTGAACTAGATTCTCGGCCAAGTGATGCAATTGCCTTAGCAGTACGGAGTAAAGCAAAAATTTTCGCAGAAAATCTGGTGGTTGAAAAAGCAGGAGTAACCATAAATCAAGAGACAAATACTTCTGACCCATCCGAGAACCAAAATCTCTCGATTTTTAAGGAATTTGTCGATACGCTAGACATAGATGATTTAGGTAATTCTCCGAAATAATCCTTATTAAATTTTTGGTTGCCAAATAATTTGCGATTTGAATATTGATTAACTACTCAATTAGTCATAAGATATCTGCTGAAAGTTTGGTAATACTGGAGCATTTTAAATGCACAAAGTTTTCCGACTCCTATCTCTGGGATTTGTGGTGGCGATTCCATTGATTGGTGGGATAGGTTTAGGAATATTTGTAGATTCAAAGCTTAAAATAGAAGGTCCTATATTTACGCTCGGGGGTATTTTGTTGGGAATAATAGTTGCAGGTTGGGCAGTTTATTTATTGATAAAACCCCTTATTTCTGAAAAACACAAATAATGTACTCGGAAACGATTAGTTGAATATAAAAATACTTTTAATATCTATATTACTTTTGACCTTACTTGGAGTATTCGGCGGAAAGTTAGGTCTAAGCGTGATACCTGAATCATGGGGAGGTGGCTTTTTCTCATCTCCTATTGCTCATATAGCTATCAAAGCTGAACCTGTTCACCCTGAACCTATAACCCAATTGTCTGTAGCTACCGATTCGTCTAACAAGCTTTTAAAAAGCGTAACAGACGTATTCATAACTAACACGATGATTGCTACATGGCTTGCTATAATTGTTTTGATTATTTTTGCTTGGGCCGTAAACAAAAACAAAAACCCCATACCGAATAGGCTTCAAGGGTTGGCTGAAATAGTAATGGAATTTTTCATAACTTTAATCGGTGGAATAGTAGGAGTAAATAAGGTAAAACAGTTTTTCCCATTAGTAATGACCATATTTTTGTTCATTGTAATAGCTAATTGGATGGGTATTTTGCCTGGTTACGGAACTATTGGATGGATTGAAACCCCGGAAATAATAAAACACCATATGGGCCACGAC
>CAZYCG010000018.1:14294-18081 GCA_964645865.1 uncultured Dehalococcoidia bacterium
AACTATTGGATGGATTGAAACCCCGGAAATAATAAAACACCATATGGGCCACGACGATCATGGATCAGAAAACCACGCTGATGACCACCATGAAGATTATTCGAAATATGAACATGTCAAACTTGCAAAATTCACGAAATCTGGACCAATTTACACTCAACCTTTTGGCTCAGAAAAAGAAGATGAAAAAATCACCCTAAGCTGTGGCCTTGACTCAAAATGTCCAAAAGGTGATGGGGTTCAAGCAGGACGACTATCCCCTTATCTTAGAAGTGCAAATACAGATGTAAACACAACACTGGCAATAGCTATCGTAGCAATGATTATGATTCACTGGTGGGGATTGAGATCGCTTGGTGCTTTTGGACACATAGGTAAATTCATTAATTTCAAAGAGGGTCCAGCTGGATTTGTTGTAGGACTGATAGAAGCAATAAGTGAATTAGCAAGACTTATTAGCTTTACATTCAGGTTGTTCGGAAACATTTTCGCAGGAGAAGTTTTGTTGATAGTGGTTGCATTTTTATTACCCTTAACTGGAATATTAGTATTCCTATTTCTAGAAGTTTTTGTAGGGGTAGTGCAAGCGTTCATATTCTCTATATTAACATTAGTGTTTGCAGCTACTGCTACCACTGCACATGGAGCCGATGAACATTAAAATAGTAATTAAAATTAAATAAATTAAATATCACATAAGGAGTTTATTAAAATGGAAGGGATAACAGGAGACGTAAAAACATTGGCAGCTGCAATTGCAATAGCAGTTGGAGGTTTAGGACCTGGGCTAGCTATCGGAATGCTCGCTGCTAAAGCAATGGAAGCAATTGGGCGCAATCCTGAAGCAAGAGGTCCAATACAGCAAAATATGATTCTGGGCTTAGCTTTCGCTGAAGCGATAGCTATTTACGCTTTTCTAATGGCTTTGATCATAATATTCGTTGCATAAATAACTGATTAAACAGTAACCTGCTAGAATTTATTAGTGGGTACTTAGGGGCTAAAAATGGAAGGAATAACGCAACTTGGAATCAATCTGCCAGCATTAATAACGCAGGTTATTAGCTTTGTAATACTCTTACTGGTTTTAACAAAGCTATTATACAAACCTATGCTTAAAATTCTTGATGAGCGCTCAGAAAAGGTTAAAAGCAGTTTAGAGATGGCCGAAGAAGCGCGTAAAGAAGCTGAAAATGCCCGGGCTGAGATGCAAGAAGAAATTAAGGCAGCAAAGATAGCGGGAAATGAAACAGTATTAAAGGCAAAAAGTGTAGCTGAAAAACAGGGAGAAGAAGCTTTAGCCAAAGCTAAAAACCAGATAGAGAATGAAAAAATAAAGGCTAAAGAAGACATCCAACAAGAACGTGATGCTGCAATAGCAGATTTAAAAAATCACTTCAGTGATTTGGTTTTGAATGCAACTGAAAATCTTATGCGGCAAAATATGGATTCCGAAAAAGATAAAAAGGTAATAGATAATATTTTGAATGAAGAACTTTCAAAATTAAACAATAATTAAAGTAAAGAAGGGTCATGCCAAATTTTTCTTCATCTAAAAGATTCGCTCAAGCAATATATGCGATAGCTAAAGAAACCGATACCGTAAGTGATTGGGTAAAAAATCTTGAATCAATCAATGATATTTTATCTGAAAAAGATCTCGTTGCTACTCTTAATTCACCAAACAAGCCAATTGCATTAAAATGCTCAATACTAGACAAAATATATGGTGAATCTCTGGATAGACTGGCACTAAATCTTTTGTGTTTGCTATCAACTCGTAATTCAATAGATTTGATAAGCAACATAAAGTCTGATTTCGAAAATATGGTTGATTTTGATCATGGCATTCAAAAAGTCACAGTGACAACTGCAACATCAATAGACTCTGACCAGCTAACAGAAATTAAAAATATTTTAGAAAATATTTCGGGTAAAAAAGCAAATATTTCTATTGAAATTGACGAGGAGATTATCGGAGGATTCAAGGCAATAATGGGAGACAAATTAATTGATGCATCATTGTCCAATGGTATAAATCAAATGAGGAAAACCCTTAAATTTTAAAAAACATCATGATATCCAATAATCAATTTGGATAAAAACGGAGGAATAAATGGCTATAAGAGGAAATGAAATAGCTTCTGTGTTAAAAAGCCAAATAGAGGATTTTGGTTCTGAAATAAAGACAGTTAATATTGGTACAGTAATAGAAGTAGGTGATGGCGTAGCCAGAGTCCACGGTTTGTCAGAGGTTTCATATAATGAACTTGTAGAGTTCGACGGCAATATTGCAGGTATGGCATTGAATCTAGAAGAAGACAGTGTTGGAATCGTTATTTTAGGAGATCCTTCCACTATCAAAGAAGGTACTGAAGTGCGAGGAACTGGAAAAGTGATGGAAGTACCTGTTGGTGAACAGTTGCTAGGTCGAGTTGTAGATGGCATAGGCTTGCCTATAGACGGGAAAGGTCCGGTTAACACCAATGAATCCAGAGCAGTCGAAATAGTAGCACCAAACGTTGCTATAAGAAAATCAGTTGATACTCCATTACAAACAGGCATCAAATCTATCGATGCAGCCATCCCTATTGGCAGAGGTCAAAGAGAATTAATTATAGGAGATCGTACCACAGGTAAAACAGCTATATGTATAGACACAATTATCAACCAAAAAGGTGGAGATGTGGTATGCATATACGTGGCTATCGGACAAAAAGTGGGTAAAGTAGCAACTACTGTAGCTACCTTAGAACAATTTGAAGGATTGGGACACACTATAATTGTTGCAGCGAACGCGTCTGATGCTGCTGCAATGCAATACCTGGCACCATATACAGGCATATCTATGGCTGAATATTTCATGGCTCAGGGTAAAGATGTTTTGATAGCCTATGATGACCTTTCTAAGCATGCTTGGGCATATAGACAGATGTCATTATTATTAAAACGTCCTCCTGGAAGAGAGGCTTATCCTGGCGATGTATTTTATTTGCATAGCCGATTACTTGAAAGAGCAGCAAAACTCGATGACGAACATGGAGGAGGTTCGATTACTGCATTACCTGTAATTGAAACTCAAGCAGGGGATGTTTCAGCATATGTACCTACAAATGTTATTTCTATTACGGATGGACAAATATATCTGGAACCAGAATTATTTAATGCGGGAACAAGACCTGCAGTAAATGTAGGGTTATCAGTTTCACGTGTAGGAAGTGCCGCCCAAAGTAAATCAATGAAATCCGTAGCAGGACAAATGCGACTGGACTTAGCCCAATATAGAGAGTTAGTAACCTTCGCCCAATTTGGCACAGATGATTTAGACGCTGCAACAAAAAGACAATTAGCTAGAGGACAAAGAAGCGTTGAAGTACTGAAACAAGCACAAAATGTTCCTCTACCAGTTGGACAGCAAGTAGCTATAATATACGCGCTCAATGAAGGATATTTGGATGAAGTTGAAGTAGAAAATATCAAAGCATGGGAAGAAGAATTTCATAAATATTTTATTTCCAACCACACTAATTTATTAGGTGATATTTCTGATGCGTTAACTGACGAATCGAAATCAGCATTGAATTCCGCGATAGAAGATTTTCGTGATAGTGGATTAGTATAGATATATGGCAAGCGTAAGACAAATATCAAGACGTATTCGCAGCGTTCAAAATACTGCAAAAATAACTAAAGCTATGGCAATGATAGCTGCTTCAAAATTACGTCGTAGTCAAGATGCTGCAACACAGGGAAGATACTATGCAAATAGTATGAAGGAAATGGTATC
>CAZYCG010000018.1:18181-20785 GCA_964645865.1 uncultured Dehalococcoidia bacterium
TGGTAACGTTGATTCTTTTTTCGTTGGTTATTCACAATTCATTACAACCACATTACAAAAACCCGTTATCACTCAACTCCTTCCAATACAAACAGATCAAATAAGTGCATCAACAAAAGAATACATATATGAACCTGCTCCAGGAAAATTATTATCAAGTTTGTTACCTCGATACATACAAACATTGGTACATCATTCGATACTTGAAGCAAATGCAAGTGAACAATCAGCTAGAATGGTAGCGATGAATCAAGCGACAGATAATGCAAATGAAATGGTAGGCGACTTAACTTTATTGATGAATAAAAAGAGACAAGAAACAATAACAAATGAACTACTTGATATCGTAGGAGGAGTTTCTGCTTTAGAAGGGTAGTTAATACAACTAGAAAACAGAGTGTCTAGGAGCAAAGAATGGCAACCGGAAAAATAGTACAAATAATTGGAACAGTAGTAGACGTAGACTTTACCGGGGAAGATATACCCGCAGTATTTAATGCATTGGAAACTAATATTGGAGATGAAAAATTAGTTTTAGAGGTTGAACAGCATATAGGAAACAATTGGGTAAGGTGTATAGCATTAGGGCCAACGGAAGGTTTAAGCAGAGGAAATGAAGTGATAGATACAGGAAACGCTATATCGGTACCTGTTGGTGACGCCACTTTAGGAAGATTATTCAATACTCTTGGCGAGCCAATTGATGGATTAGGTGATGTAGAAGCACCTGACGACAAATGGCCTATACACAGAAAACCTCCAAGCTTCGAAGACCAAGCAACAGAGGTATCCGTATTAGAAACAGGAATAAAAGTACTGGACTTGATAACCCCCTTTACGAAAGGAGGTAAAATCGGTGCTTTCGGCGGAGCTGGTGTTGGTAAAACTGTAATTATCCAAGAATTAATCAATAACATTGGAAAAGAACACAAAGGTGTTTCGGTTTTTGCGGGTGTTGGGGAACGATCAAGAGAAGGAAACGATTTATGGCATGAAATGCAAGATGCAGGTGTTTTACCGCAAACAGTGTTAGTTTTCGGACAAATGAACGAGCCTCCAGGTATCAGAGCTAGAGTAGCACAAACAGGACTTACAATGGCTGAATATTTTAAAGAAGAACGAGGACAAGATGTATTGTTGTTCGTAGATAATATATTTCGGTATATTTTAGCGGGAATGGAAGTTTCTGCATTGCTGGGAAGAATGCCATCAGCTGTAGGATACCAACCAACCTTAGGAACAGAAATGGGAGACCTTGAAGAAAGAATAACATCGTCTAAAAACGGTTCAATCACATCTGTACAAGCTATCTATGTACCTGCTGATGACTATACTGATCCTGGAATTGTAACTACTTTCGGCCACTTAGATGCAGTAATGACTCTCGACAGAGCATTATCAGCCCAAGGATTATACCCTGCAGTAGATCCTCTTACTTCTTTCTCAAATATTTTAGAGGCTAGCGTGGTGGGGCAAGAACACTATGATGTGGCTATGGGAGTAACACAGGTTTTGCAAAGGTATCAGGAATTACAAGATATCATCGCAATTCTAGGCATAGAAGAACTATCTGATGAAGATAAATCTACTGTTTCCAGAGCTAGAAAAATACAAAGATTTTTAACTCAACCATTTTCAGTCGCCGAACAATTTACTGGTCAACCCGGTAAATATGTTCCTGTTAAAGATACCGTACAAGGATTTAAAGAAATATTGGACGGTATACATGATGATTTACCAGAACAAGCTTTTTATATGGTAGGAACCATAGATGAAGTATTGGCAAAAGCAAAAGATATGCAATCTGAATAATCAGGAGCTTTAACCATGCCACTATCTTTGAATGTAGAAATAGTTACGGAAGAAAAAAATATATATTCAGGGCCTGCAACAATGGTGGTTGCACCTGGATATCTAGGAGAGCTTGCTATCCTCCCAAATCACTCCAACTTACTAACGACACTTGATGTTGGAGAAATTAAAATACATACTGAACAGGAAGAAAATTCTATTCCCATAAAAGGAGGATTCCTGCAAGTTGCCGATAACAAAGTGATCGTGTTAGCTGACAGCCCAGAAAACTCCTAACAGAGTAAAACAGCTTAATCCGCAAATGAACTTACACTCAATAAGTTTACTTATTATATAAAAACCATTTTTCTTATAAAAAACCTATCAACTAAATCATTTGGCTATTAAAACTAGTGACATTTAAAATATTATTGTGGTACATTAGTGTGTTGTGGTGCTCCATCTTAATTCTCATCAACCTCATTTTATATTTGAAATTATACGGTTCCATATCGTTAATATATTATTTTAAATTTGTTTATAAGCACCGCCTGAATCCGATACCAAAATATTCTTTTTAGGAGTTTCAACAACTATGGTTGCCACTGAGTTGTACCAATCAAATGACCTATTATCAAATTCCACAGAACTTAGGAAAAATGAAAGTATTGCAATTCCCAACTTAATTCAAATCCAGCAAAAATCATTCGATTGGTTCAAAACTGAAGGACTTAGAGAACTTTTCGAGGAAATTTCTCCAATACAGGATTACGCTGGAGGAAGATTTGAATTGAATCTTCTTGAACATAAATT
>CAZYCG010000019.1:0-9113 GCA_964645865.1 uncultured Dehalococcoidia bacterium
GATAATCCTCTATCAAGGGCAATTTTTGCACATCTTAGGGCATCTATAACTACTCCAGCCGAGTTCGGACTGTCCCAAACTTCGAGTTTCAATTCAACGTTTAATGGAACATCACCAAAGCTTTCCCCTTCCATTCTTATATAACACCATTTTCTATCATGTAGCCAAGGTACGTGATCACTTGGGCCTATATGAATGTTTTCTTTGCCAATATCATAATCCATTTGCGACGTTACTGAATTTGTTTTGGATATTTTTTTGGAGCTAAGTCTTTCTTGTTCTAACATGTTTAGAAAGTCAGTGTTACCTCCAAAATTAAGTTGATAGCTTCTTTCTAGGTGAACTCCCCGGTCTTGGAACAGCCTGGTAAGAGTTCTATGGACTATGGTAGCTCCTACTTGAGATTTTATGTCATCCCCAATTATTGGTATTCCTGCGCTCTTGAATCTTTTTTGCCAATAATCCCCCTCACCACTAGCGATAAAAACTGGCACACAATTTATGAAAGCACATTTTGCAGTTATTGCCTGCTCTACATACCATTTAGTTGCTTCTTCTGATCCTACCGGTAGGTAACTTATAAGAACATCAACTTTTTTATCAATCAGTGTTTGTGCTATATCTGCTGTAGGTCCTTCTGCTCTTTTAATCAATTCATTTGTATATTTACCTATGCCATCGTGCGTCATGCCTCTTTGAACTTCAACTCCAAGCTTAGGTACTTTTTGAAATTTAACAGTATTATTAGGTTCAGCAAAAATAGCATCTGATATATCGGTGCCAACCTTATTTTTATCTACATCAAATGCTGCGACAAAATTTATGTCTTCGATAGAATATCCACCCATAACGGGATGCATTATTCCAGGCACTTTATCTTTCTCTTTTAAGCCTTTGTATTTATAAACACCTTGTATTAGCGAGGAAGCACAGTTTCCTACACCGATAATTGCTACATTTATAGTTCCCACTTGGGAATTACCTCCTTAGAATCACACTTCCATAGATAAAACGGAATCGTAATATACATTTAGATATTAACAGTATATTTTAACAAAGATTCATATTAATAAAATTTGATTGTAACATTCAAGTTAAGCTCTAACAACCGAGATAGTTATCGTGCAGGACCACGATTGGTTGAATACGGTTGCCAACGTCGCAGATTTGTATTTTCAAGTACAGATGGATTGACGCATCCGATTGGCCATTTACCCAATAAAGCTAATCTTATTTCTCTGGCAACTCTTATTCTTCTTTGTGGTTCAAATCTAGATGAAGCAGAGGCGACATGAGGTGTAACTATTACATTTTCCATTGACAATAAAGGGTTTTTTGGGTCAGGGGGTTCTTGATCCAATACATCAAGTCCAGCGCCAGCTATCCAATTTTCCTTTAATGCTTTGATTAGAGAAGGTTCATCAACTGTTGATCCTCTCCCATTATTTACGAACAAAGCTGTTTTTTTCATTAATTTGAAATGAGTCTCTTTAAGCATTTGATCTGTTTCTTCAGATCCTGGCGCGTGCATTGATACTATATCTGATGATTTGAGTAGTTCATCTAAATTAACTGGTATAGCCCCTGCTTCTGAGATGGTAGTTTCAGATATATAAGGGTCATAGGCCAGGATATTAAAACCAAAAGGTTTTGCTCTTTTTGCTACCGCTCTAGCTACATGCCCAAAAGCAATCAATCCTAAAGATTGCCCCATTAGTCTTGGAAATTCGTATAAGTATGGTCGAGCTTCTTTCCATCTACCATCTTTGGACATTTGGTATAAAAGGGTTAATCTTCTATAAGTTGATAGGATTAAGGTTAGTGTATGGTCAGCAACTTCATCTATAAACGTATCTGGGTCATTTGTAACAGGTATTCTATTTTGAGTAGCTGCAGCAATATCTATTGTATCTGTTCCTACACTCCCTATAGAAATTACTTTGCATTTTTCTAAAGATTCAATAATTTCTTTAGATAGTTGCATTTTACCTGCTATTAACGCATCTGCGTTTTTTGCTTCTTTTATAAAATCATTTTTATCATCACTTTTAACTTCAATTAATTCAGCTCCAATTGGATCTAAGATTTCTCTCTCTAAATCATAATTTGAATGATTGTATACTGATCCCGCTTGTACGATTACTTTAAATTTCATATTTGTCTCCGTTTTTGATTTAAAATTATAATATGGATTTTAATTTAACGATAAACCGTCTCTACTTTATCAATATAAAGATCTCTTGAGAATATGACTTACACTCGTATTTTGGTTAACTTCAAATTGATTGACACTCCTCATAAACCGCTGATAGCATATTTCACAAATTGAATAAACATTATAAAAGTTATGTTCGCCTGTTTTACGGAATATTCCGTAGCAGGCGAATTTGTTTAATATAATATGACTAAATGGGGAATAATAATTTTAGCTGCAGGTAAGGGTACTAGGATGATGTCTAGTACTCCAAAGGTACTTCAAAAAATATGCGGGAAAGAAATGTTGAACTTAGTTTTATCTAACGTTCGTTCGGTAATTGATGGAGAATATATCGTTGTGGTCCCTTCGGAATATGAACTCATAAAAAAAGCAGTCAACCAAAATGTAAAATATGTTGTGCAAGCTGAACCTAGAGGGACAGGAGACGCAGTAAGTATCGCTTTGAAATTTTCTAATTGTGAAAACATTTTTGTCATTCATGGAGATGTTCCTCTTATAGAGGGCCCTATAATAGATTCAATGATAAATAGTCACATGAAGTCGAAAGCAGCAGCAACTTTGTTGACGGCTGATTTAAATTCACCCAAAAAATTGGGTAGGATTATTAGAAGTAAAGATGGTGAGGTTAAAAGGATACTTGAAGTAGATAATGAAGATGATATGCAATCTAGTACCACTGAAATAAATAGTGGAGTTTATTGCTTCAACAAAAATCTTCTTGAGTTGTATTTGCAGAAAATACGACAATCAAAATCAAGCGAAGTTTATCTTACAGATGTTATTGAATTATTATCAAATGAAGGTGAGTTTATAGATTCGATTAGGCTTCGCGATGTTGAGAGAGTAAAATTTGGTATCGATAGCAAATTTGATTTAGAAATAGGAAATTCATATTTGCGAGATAATATATTAACTGAGTTGATGCTGGAAGGTGTAACTATTGAAGACCGGAGAGCTACCTACATAGATTGGGGTATTAAAATTGGCAAAGATTCAATAATTAAGCCCAATACACATATACTAGGTGATTCACAAATAGGCGTGAAGTCTATTATAGGACCGAATTCTATTGTAGCCTCTTCTAAGATTGGAGATAATTGTAATATAGGCTCTTCGTCGGTAAATGATTCTATTGTTTGTAATAATGTTGATATAGGTCCATTTAGTAATGTTAGAAATAACAGCTATTTGGACGATGGTGTTCATTTAGGTACATCTGCTGAAGTGAATAGAAGTCGATTGGGTAAAGGAACAAAATCTTCGCACTTTAGTTACATAGGGGATGCCTTAATTGGGAAACAAGTAAATATAGGAGCTGGAACTGTTACTTGTAATTATGATGGTAAGAATAAAAATAAAACTATAATAGGTGACGGAGCATTTATAGGTTCGGATACTATGCTAATTGCTCCAATAAAAATCGGAAACAAATCTTCAACAGGAGCAGGTTCGGTTGTGATAGATGATGTGGATGATGGATCTAGAGTTGTTGGAGTTCCTGCCAAATCTATTCGAAAACGAACTTGAGTATTTTAATATGAAATCTTGGTCAAAGAATTGGATAACAAAATATAATCCTTTAGTATCTTCTAACGATATGTTGAGCAAATTGTTGCGATTGAAAAAATCGGAAAATGAAAATAATTCTGATCAAAAAGAAATGGATTTAAATATAGAATCGGATCAATTAGACGACCATGAAATACGTATGATTAAAGGTGTTTTTCGTCTTGACCGTACCATTGTACGAGAAATAATGATTCCGAGAGTTGATATTGTTTCTGCTAGCACAACAGTTAAATTAAAGACCCTTTCAGAATTAATGATGACTTCAGGGCACAGTAAGATTCCTATTTATGATAGTGATATTGATCATATGAAAGGAATAGCTTATGCGAGGGATGTTTTGGGATTATTATTAAAAGATGCTTCAAGTATAAATAGGAAAATATCTCTGAATTTAATTAGACCAGCATTATTTGTCCCCGAAACTAAAATATTAGATGAATTATTAACTCAATTTCAACAAGAGCAAGTGCATATAGCAATAGTAATGGATGAGTATGGTGGTGTTTCAGGTATAGTGACGATTGAGGATTTATTGGAAGAAATTGTTGGAGAAATAGAAGATGAATTTGATTTTGGTGATCCTAATATAGAAAAAATTGATTCTAATAACTACATAATAGATGGCAAAACAAGTCTTGAACAAGTTAACGAGTTATTATCTATTGATATAGAAGGTGATGGATTTGACACTATAGGCGGTTTGGTATATCAGAGATTGGGAAAGATTCCTAGTGTTGGAGATGACATCTCCATAGGGAATTTAAATGTTGAAGTCACGGAGACAGTTGGAAGAAGAGTCAAGAAATTGGTTGTCAAAGTTATCTAGCAGTTTGCCCTTTGAATTTATTGACAAACAAATCGTAATTAATCTTTAGGCAAGAGAGTAGTCAATCAAGATAGTAATATGGCAACTATTATGTTATCGATTCTCAGAAGTATTTAACCGAGTGGTCTGAATAATACATCGCACTTTTTGTTAGATTAGCTTCTACAAATCTAGGCAAACAAAAAACCCGCCGGAGCCAAATGGACCGGCGAGTTTTTTTATTTAACCTTTATACTTTTAAATTACTTTGCAGTTACAGTTACTGCTGAAGTAGCTTCTGTACCTGTAGCACCAATAGCTTTCAGTGTGAAAAGGCCAGCCCCTGTTCGTATAGACATCTTTTTCTCAAGTGTTCCACCACCAGTGGCTACACCGGATTGTAGTGGGCTATACTGAGGGATTCCATCAGCTGTGGTACCAGTCTGTATTATGAATGTGATACCTTCTCCGCCTCTGAATCCTGCTGCGTGAACAGTTATTTGACCTTCATTAACTACTGAGCCACCTGTTAAGCTTGCGCTAGCAGATGCGGCTGGTCCTGGTGCAGCAGGTGATGCCGCTGCTACTCTTACAGGTACGCTGGCTAGACTTCCATCTGAGCCTTCTGCTCTAAGAGTAATCACAGGAGTTTCTTTTATAGTCTTGGCGTTAGTCGTTACTTTACGAATGCTATTTAACGTTGGTATCGTTACTGAGAACGAACCAGCATCGTCTGCTTGTATTGTTGTCAATACAGGTGTTGTTGCTCTCAGAGCAAACACTATATCGATAGTTTCGTATCGCCTAAACCCGGATCCATCTATACTCAAACCTGCGTCCATTGCTAGATGCCTAGTAGTTGGCTCGATTCGTGCTTCTGGTGAAACACCATCGATTCCTGCTGGTCCTTGTATACCTTGTAATCCTGCTAGACCTGGGAGACCTGGCTTACCTGGTGCTCCTGGGTTACCTGGAAGACCTGGAAGTCCTGGGTCACCTTGAGCTCCCTGAATACCTTGTGGTCCCTGTATTCCTGGAAGACCTGAGTTACCTGGATAACCTGGCTCTCCTGCTGGTCCTGCCGGTCCTTGACATGCCACCAATATAGCCATAGCTAATGCGGATGTTAGGACTAGCATTAATATACTAGATTTCGGAAGATATTTTCTCACTTTTGTCCCCCTTTTATATATCACAAAATAGTATTCCATGAGTAAGAATACAATATATTACGCCTATATCTCAAGAGCTAGGTGCTCTTTAACTGAGATAGTTGCCTTATAATATTCACGACTTAAGTTGATGTCAACCCCTAAAATTGCATATATGGGCCTTTAAGAAACAGATGCTTTAGTATCGGACGGCAATATAAACGATTATCTGTTGTTATATATGCGAGTCAGGCGATATATTGGAATTGTCAGTGGTGTATATTCAACTAATTATAAGAGCCCCCGTAGCTCAGTGGATAGAGCACTGGCCTCCGGAGCCAGGTGCGTGGGTTCAAATCCCGCCGGGGGTACTTTTTAAATAGAAAATTAAAACCATTGTGCCTTGTCAACCACATTTATCAAGGGTTCTTTTTTATTGAATTTAATGCAGTTGTTAATAAATATATCTGTTCTTCGATTGTCCAGATATGGTCCCTCTGCGGCTACGTGTGGAGTTATTATGACATCTTCCTGCGTCCATAAAGGGTGATTTTTTGGTAATGGTTCTGTTTCAAAAACATCAAGAGCCGCTCCTGCAATTTCTCCAGTGCTGATAGCCCGATTTAAATCATTTAGTGAAACGGTAGATCCTCGACCTATATTGATGAAGTAAGCCGAATGTTTCATTAGTTTAAATTGGTCCAAAGCGAACATTTTTTTGGAATCTGGAGTTTCTGGTACTGTAGATATCACAAAATCAGCTTTTGGTAATATTTGTTCGAGATGTGATGGGAGATAGATTTTTTCTATTATGTTTTCGAGTTCCGTTGTTTTAGGGTCAATACCAAAAACTTTCATCCCAAATTCTTTACATAAACGAGCAGTCTCTTTTCCAATTCCCCCCACTCCTACAATCAACAACGTTGAATCAGGTAAATGAATTGTAGGCACAGCAATGCTCCATTCCGAATTCAATTGGTTTCGTACATATTTATGTAATCCTCTAGAAAATGAAAGAACATAAGACATTATGTGCGTACTTATATGGTCACTATAAATACCTTTGATGTTAGTTACTACAATAGAACTGTTTATTAAAGTTTGGTTGTAAAATCCTTTTGGAGGTCCTGCTTGAGGACAAGCCAGCCATTTTAAATTAGTTGCTGCTTTAATCATATCTTCTGTCAGGTATCCAAAAGCTGCGTCAATGTGGGCGATATTAGAAATGGCTTCTTCAGTCGTTCTGCACAGATTTATGTCTATATCAGGGATTAGGTTTTCTAATTGTTCTACCCAGTCTTCTTGATAGAATGCACCGTTTGGTTCTCCATCAGGTCCAGAGGTTAAAATCAGTAATTTAAATCCCATCTTATTTTCTCCTATGTTATCCGACAGTTTAAAAGTCTAATTTTAAATTAAAGGTTCATAATTAGATTATAGTGGGCTAAAATAAGTTAATGCACCCCTGTAGCTCAGGCGGATAGAGCACCGGTTTCCTAAACCGGGTGCCCCGGTTCGAGTCCGGGCAGGGGTACTTTAAAGATTTTTAAAACTTGTTAATAAATCCATAGACGCTTTTTTTGCATCTTCGAATAACATTAGAGTATTATCTGCAGCAAAAAGAGGGTTAGCAATATTTGCAAATCCAGGACTCAAGCTTCTTTTTATTACGATTATTGTTTTAGCCTGATCAGCTTGTAGGATTGGCATGCCAGCTATTGGGTTTCCTGGATCATCACTTTTATAAGCAAGAGGATTTACAACATCGTTTGCACCGACAACTATGGCAACATCTGTTTCTTTAAATAAAGGATTTGCTTGGTCCATTTCTATCAAATCATCGTAGGGTACATCTGCTTCTGCTAATAGAACATTCATGTGCCCAGGCATTCTGCCGGCAACTGGATGTATTGCAAATTTAACTTCAACCCCCTTTGATTTCAAAGACTCTGCTAGGTCATGAATAGAGTGCTGTGCTTGTGCTACTGCCATTCCATAACCAGGCAATATCATTACTTTAGTGGCATTGTCTAACAATAAAGCTATTTCATCAGCTGATGTAGCTTTGACCTTACCTTCATATATTTCATCTTGGTTTTCGTTGTCAGTGGTCGATGTACTGCCAATACCTCCAAAAAGAACATTAGCTAGTGACCTGTTCATGGCTTTACACATTAAACTAGTCAATATTATTCCAGCAGCTCCAACTAATGAACCTCCTATTACTAAGAGGATGTTTTCTAAAAGCAACCCAGTTGCTGCAGCCGCCAGTCCAGAATAAGAATTTAGCAATGAAATCACTACTGGCATGTCAGCTCCACCTATAGAAATAACCAAAGATATTCCGAGGATAGCCGAAGCTATAAGAATAGCCCAATAGAAATTGGGATTTATTTCGGTGATTGGCTGCGTCATTAAAATAACGCTGCTGATTAAAATGATTATCAGCAAAAAGACGTTAAAAACATGTCTGCCTGGTATCATTATTGGATTATCAGGCAATAATCCTTGCAGTTTTGAAAAAGCTATCATGCTTCCCCAAAAGGTTACAGACCCGATTAGAGCAGATGCTAATGTGGCGAATAGCAAAAATGCTATAGGAGTATCGGTTGCGGTTGAGTTGCTTAATACAGAACCAGCGCCTCTATTAACAAATTCATTTGTGGTAACCAGGACTGACGCCGCTCCTCCAAGTCCGTTGAAAGTTGCGACCAGTTGTGGCATTGATGTAATAGTCGTTCTTGTTGCAAGTAGGATACCTATTAGGCTACCAGAAATTATTCCAGCGAATATCCATCCTATACTAATGGTGCCATTTGCAATTAAAGTGATGATAACAGCTATCAACATTCCTATTGAGGCAATGATATTTCCTCTAACTGCAGTTTTAGGTGAACTAAGGCCTTTTAAACCCAGTATTATTAATACTGCAGCCAAAAGGTATATGAATTTTGTTGCTAAACTTAAATCGAAAGTCATTTTTTCTTCTTAAACATATATAGCATTCTATGTGTGACAGCAAATCCTCCAACTACGTTTATAGTAGCTAATGCAATTGCTGATGCGGCTAATATGTTACTGATCAGACCTAATTCAGGATTAGAAGCGGTAGCAAGTGCCCCGATTAAGATAATTCCGGACATTGCATTGGCCCCGGACATTAATGGAGTATGAAGTATAGCTGGCACCTTGGTTATAACCTCGAATCCCACAAAAATCGCTAATACGAAAATAGTTAGAGTGAGAAGCAAATTTTCCAAATATGTAACTCCTGTTTAAATTGATTTAAGCTTTCAAGTAAGATGCATAATCGTTTATTCTGATAAATCTTTAATCACTGGATGTACTATAGTGCCTTTATGAGTCACTA
>CAZYCG010000019.1:9213-20147 GCA_964645865.1 uncultured Dehalococcoidia bacterium
CACTGATTTATATCCAGCAAGGTTTGCAAGAGAACTAAGCGCATCCATGTTTTGAGCTTTAGTTATTCTTGGTATTAACTCCATAGCGATAGATGTTGTTCCTTTCTGTGCAATCTGGTTGATTTCATTTATTGCAAATTGAGGTTGTAAAAAGCCTATAATGATATGTTTATTGCCTAGCTGCGCTATGTCTTTTTGTCCTGAATCTGGGGTTTTACTTGGGCCTCTAACTTGAGCAATCATATTGGCGGAATCAAATATGTCAGAACGCTGGGGTACTATGGTTCCCCCGACCTCTGCGTACTGTTTGTCAGTAAAACCTGCATTAATACCGGCATTATGTTCTATTAAAACTTCAACCCCAATTTCTTTTAATGAGATTATGTTGTGAGGTACTAGCGAAACCATCCGTTCCTGAGGATGGTTTTCGGATGGGACCCCAAGTATTAATTTATGGTTCGGTGTTTCAGTGCTTTCCATCTAATCTGTAACTTAAAGTGATTTAAGCAATATATAAATCACTTTTGAATTTTGGTATCTCTATTTGTTAAAAGTTGGTTTATCCCTTTAATCGATATTATAATATGATTCATCTCTAAATTAATAATGATTTAATTGTGTTTTTACAGGAAACGAAGCGTATATGAAAGAAGTTTTTGAAGAGGCTACAAATCAACTCAATGAGAAGCATCCACTAGTCATAGCAACAGTGGTTAGAACTAAGGGTTCGACTCCCCAAAAACCAGGTGCAAAATTACTTGTCAGAAATGATGGGAGTGGTGTTGGAACCTTGGGTGGGGGATGTGTTGAAGGTGATATCTGGTACGCTGCTAAGCAATTAATGAAAAATCGTGGCTCAGCTGAGACGATTGGCTATGAACTTAATGAAGAAATTGCTGCTCAAGATGGATTAGTTTGTGGAGGCACAATGTTTTTCCTAGTTGACCCTATTTATGAAAAAGGTCAGGAAGCATTATTTTTAGATGAGATAAATTCAGCTTACCTTGGGGGCGAACCAGTAGCATTGGCAAGTTTGGTCAAAACGACTCCAGATATTGATTCAAAATTAGGGGGTAAGCTTTTAATTAGATCTGATGGTTCTGTTGAAGGTACTTTAGGCGCGGATAATCTTAACTCTGAAGCAATTAAGTACGGAATAGAATTAATGGCTTACGGAAATAGTAAATATGTAAGATCAGAAACCGGAGCTGAATATTTTGTCGAAGGATATACTACTCCTCCTCAAATAATATTGTGTGGAGGGGGACATGTTTCACGTGCAATATATACATTTGCAGTAAACTTGGGTTTTAATTTAACGGTAATTGATGATAGAGAAGAATTTGCTAATAAGACACGGTTTCCATTAGCAAATGTTGTAGTAGCAGAGAGTTCAGCCGAAGGGTTTAGGTCGATAGAAATAAATAAGAACACATTTATAGTGATTGCTACAAGAGGACATCGTTATGATCACGTGTCTTTGGAAGCAGCGCTTAATACCTCAGCCAGTTATATAGGGCTTCTTGGGAGTAAGCGGAAGACAATTTTGATATATGAAGAATTGTTAAGTAAAGGCGTAAGTATAGATCGTATTAAAGATGTAAGAGCTCCAATAGGTTTGGATATAAATGCTAGAACCCCAGAAGAAATAGCGATTAGTATCATGGCAGAAATACTCATGATTCGTAATGGGGGTGGAGGTAATGAGATGAAGCTTGATTCTAACTTATTAGAAAAGACTTCTGATAAAGCATTTAAAAATAAAACAGACGTTAAAATTGGACCATAACGCTAATAACAGCTATGTTACTGCCATTTTGACTGCGGCTGGATTTTCTAGCCGAATGAGCGGATATAAGCCATTATTAAAATGGCAAAATACTACGTTAATAGAGTACCAAATAAAGACTTTGTTTGATGCTGGAGTAGATGAAGTAATGGTTGTAGTAGGTTATAACTACAAGTCAATTACCCCTTATATAGAAAACTCCAAGGCTTCATTTGTTATAAACAACAAGTTTGCCAGCGGTAGAGCAACGTCAATTATTGAAGGAATGAAGTTTGTATCACCTGATACAACGTCTATTATGATTCTAGGGGTAGACCAACCTAGGAACAGTGTGATTATTAATCAGTTAATTTATCAGCATTCATCTTTGGATTATCTTATTACATATCCAAGTTTTGATGGTAAAGGTGGCCATCCTATAATATTCTCATCCCTTCTTAGAGAGGAACTTATGCTTATTTCAGAGACGTCATCTGGGATAAGGTTGATAACGGAGAAATACAAAGACAAGATAAATAAAGTTGAAATGCAAGAGCCATTAGTTCGTTTGGATTTAAACACTTCTCATGAATATAGTGAGGCTTTTGCTAGATGGGGAAGTCTATAATTTATAAATATATCCCATCAGGGTCTATTTTATTTCTCAATAAGTCTAATTCGCCGTCTGTTGGTACTGGAACGATTTGTACATTGTTCGAAACCAATGGTTCAAATCCCGTATTATCGATAACGTGATTCACTGAAATTCCAGGCATTGTATGTGTGATTTCCAAAATGCCCATAGATTTATTGATTTTCATTATTGCTAAATCAGTGACTACTGAAATATCAGGATATTCAGCGGGTAGGCCTGCCTTTACTCTTCCTTCAGGACCATCAAGATATCCAGGACTTGTTATGTAATCACATTTTTCTGGGAACCTTCTTTTTTCGTGCGGGGCTATTATTAGAATTTGTTTTGCATGAGATGCTATGTCGTTTGCCCCTCCGCTGCCTGGAAGCCTGACTTTCGGATTTTTTTTATCACCAATCAAGGTTGAATTAACGTTAGCAAATTTATCGATTTGGGCTCCTCCTAGAAAACCAATATCTGCGATTCCTCTGTGCAATATACCTCCAAGGGCATCTAATAAGGACCCAAGCTTTACTGCTCGATGCATAACTCTGGGATCAGATACCGAAATTGGAATTGGAATAACTTCAGGCGCTATAGTTCCAGTTTCAACTACAAAGCACATTTTTGGAGCGTGACTTTTAAGTGCGAAAATACTGGCAACAAATGGCATTCCAGTTCCAACCATCACCGTATCTCCGTTCGAAATAAATTTCGAAGCTTCAATTACCATCATTTCTTTTAAAGTTGCTTTTGGTGTTAGTGTCATATTTATATCAGGATACAGAATGCATAGATTCAGCAAGAGAATTGAGATTTTCAGGTGTTGTTACCTTTTCTAAATAATTGTCGAAGTCAGGACAACCGTAAATGTATTCTTCGAGGTATTTTTTATATGCTGATTCATTAGATTTAGCTATTGATTGATAATGTTTGATATGAGGTTCATCATGTTCGTAAAATTTATATGTAGATGTTGGATATGCTCCCCAAGGCTGTAGTACAACTGCATCAACAAATATATAAGGGATTGATGTCATTTCTGGATTTTGTCTTATAATCTCTGTATCTATTAATTCCTCGCAACTTACAATAACCGATTTAGAAGCTTTTATCATTTCGGGTTCGTGAGTACTAAAGCCTTCTATAATCGCATTTCCTAAAGTGTCTGCTTTTTGTACGTGCACTATAGATACGTCTGGATTACACGCTTTTAGAAGGAGTACTGATTTGTTGGAATTCCATGGGTCTTTGGTTTCCAATATATTATTAGAAACTTGTTTCGCTAAATCTGTTCCCAGCATGCTTTTAGTGGGTATAAACGGCAGTCCCAATGAACCCGCTAAAAAACGAAGAGACATAGACAAATGACTATAGTCCTCAATTTCTATACTTTTTTGTTCTATTGCTTTTCTCCACTGAAAAGCCGTACCGTATCTCTCTAAATTACCTGTTCCGGATTCTGTTTTTTTTACCGTTCCTGCCCCTACCATTAAATCCATGTGCATAGCCATGTTGCATCCAACAAGTGTTAAGTCGGTTTTGTTCTGTCGTATGATCTCATGGGACAGTGCCATACTACATCGGCCAATGCTTTGACCGCCTATTCCTACAATATCGCCATCAGAAACATATTTTTCTACAGCTTCCTTCGCCGTCATTACTTTGTTTATGAGTTCAGTCAAATAAATAATCCCGTTACAATATAGTATGATGGTTATAATTCAAATCTAAGGTATCATTTTACCAAAATCGTATTAAAGGTAAACAATTTACCTGACAATTAATATTAATAGTTGTTTCACAAGTGGGTTTAGGAGAAACGATGGCAATCAACACCATAATTCATGACGCTCTTGATTTTATGAAAAAATCTAAATTGGATGGATGGCTTATATACGATTATAAAGGAAGCAACAATGTGATGTCTGAGATTTTAGGTCAACTTGAAAATGTGACAAGACCAATTTTCTTGTGGATTCCTGTTTCAGGTAGACCTGAATTATTAGTAAGTTATGTAGATCTCGGGCAATTTTCAGGAATTGATTTGCATAAAGAAATATTTGTAGGAAGAAGTGACATGGTAAACAAACTGCAAAATTTGTTAAAAGCCAAATCAAATATTGCTATGGAATATTCTCCCTTTGCTGAACTGCCTAAATTATCTCGTGTAGATGCAGGTACAATTGAACTTATAAAGACTTTGGGGGTTTCGGTACATTCATCGGCTGATATGGTTGTATATGCTACGCAGCGTTGGAATGAGGATGGTCTAGATTCACATATTCAATCTGGAGAAATTCTTGGGGGAATCGTAATTAAAGCTTTTGAATTTATAGGTGAGAACATCAATAAAGGTTTAACAGAAATCGACGTTCGGAATTTTATAAGGACAAAATTTGATGAAAACAAAATGTTTTATGACGAAGGTCCTGTGGTAGCTATAAATGAGCATTCCTCTGACCCACATTTTGATCCGGACATTTCAGATGGAAGAGAATTTAAAGTTGGTGATTGGGTATTGATAGATTTATGGGCTAAACGCGATGTTATGGCAAGCATATTTTCCGATATTACTTGGGTTGGTTTTATCGGTAATAATTTGCCTCCAGTTATTCAGGAAGTTTTTGATATTGTAATAAATGCTAGGGATATTGCCGTATTAGAAATAAATAAAAAATTTGAGGAACGTATGCCGATTTATGGTTGGGAAGTTGATAAAATTGCTCGTGATTATATAAATGAATTGGGTTATGGCGATTATTTTACCCACCGTTTAGGCCATAGTATCGGATCAGAAGTACATGCTAGTGGAGTCAATTTAGATAGTTTGGAAACTGTGGACAAAAGGGAAATAATTCCTGGAATTGGTCTTACAGTGGAGCCCGGCATATATTTACCTGAATTTGGTGTAAGATCAGAAATAGATATTTATATAACTGAAAAAGGTGCTAAGGTAACAACTCCAGTACAAAAATCTATAGTTATTATCAATTGAAATCGCCAGAGTGAATGTTAGTGCGTTTAGCTGTTAATTTGCTGTTTAGTTGTTTTAAAAAATAATAGTACAAGAGCAGCTACAACTAGTATTACCCCACCCAAAAGGAATGCGGAGTAGAAACCATATTTATCTGCCATTAATCCTGCTAAATATGGCGAGAAGGTACTGATTATTCCTGAACCATACATTATTGCAACTATTGATGATTGGGTTTTAGCAGCTGAAACATCTAAGGCGGCCGCTAGATAAATATGGTGTAGAGAATATGTAAATGCTCCTTTACCTATAATAATTGCCCATAGACCTATTATGACGAATGAAGAGTCTATAGAAGCTATTGAAGGATGTGCCATTACTGCTAGTCCAATCGATAATAAACCTACACAGCCTGTGCCAATAAACATCACTATTTTTCTTCCCTTAGTATCGGAAAGGTTGCCCATTATAGGTTGCGATATTATACCCATAGTTTGCGCAAGAGATAAAAGTAATCCTATTCTAATTTCGTCTATACCTAATTCTTCAATTAGGTATAGTGGAATATAAGTACCGACAGCTCCTTCTCCTATGCTTTTAAGAGATATTGCTATTATCAAAACAATCATCGTTTTATTTCTAAGAGTTTCTAACAGTGATTTAAAGTACTCTGATAACGATGAAATAGATGTTTCTTTTGTTAATTTTGGTTTATCAATTATGATCCATAATCCAATGCTGATAAGTGCGGCAGGGACTATACTTATTCTCATAATATCGCGCCAATCAACGAATATTAGTAATAATCCAGCTATTGTAATTGGACCCAAGACTTCACCGATATTAGCGCCAAAACCATGCATTGATACTGCTAGACCTCTTTTGTTAGGAAATCTTCTTGCCAGTTCTCCTAGAGCAGGAGGGTGAAACATAGATGGTCCAATAGACATGAATAATATTGCCAGCAGCATAAGTTGATAAGTTGATATAAAGCTAGCAGTAAAAGTTGCAATTCCCATCAACATTATTGATAAACCTATAAAAACATTTGCACGGCTGCGGTACCTATCTACTAACGCACCAGTGATTATCGTTGATGAAGAGTGGCTTAAAGATCCTACTGTATTCAATGCGCCGAATTGTGCTTTATTGAGCCCTAAGTCGATTTTGATTTTCGGCAATATTAAAGCGTGTATTCCGCCGTTGAACAAATGCTTAGAAGTATGACCGATTACAATAGCCCATAAAACTTGAACGTTTTTATTTGCAAAGGATGTGAGCAGTCCAATTGCTGATTTTTTTTCGGGATTTAACTCTTTATCATTCAATATTTAGTACCTTAACCAAGTTTCAATATGAAATATATACTAGTTCAGTAGGTTAGAATAAACTATATGAATCAGAGCAAATTAATATGCGAAAATTAAATATAGGCATCTTAGCTTCCCATGGAGGATCGAATTTGCAGGCAATCGTGGATGCTTGCAAGTCAGAAATTATAATTGCAACTCCCGTAGTTGTAATAAGTAACAATTCAAAATCAGGAGCATTAAGGCGAGCGAAGAATGAAGGTATTCCATATTTTCATATCAGTAAATCGTTATATACCGACGATTATGAAGTAGATGACCAAATCACTCAAAAGTTATTACGATATGAAGTTGATTTGATTGTATTGGCTGGATATATGAAAAGATTGGGTGAATTAATTATGAGTACTTTTAAAGATAGGATAGTAAATGTTCATCCGTCATTACTTCCAAAATTTGGTGGTAAAGGCATGTACGGTATAAAAATACATGAATCTGTTTTGGAAGCAGGGGAACACAAAACTGGTGTGACAATTCATAAGGTACAAGGGGAATATGATCGGGGAACAATCTTAGCACAGGCTGAGGTACAAATCAGAGAAGATGACACCCCATTTTCCCTTAGAGACAGAGTTTTAATAGTTGAACATGAATTATACGTGGAAACGTTAAGGGAAATAAGTTTAGGTAAAATAAAATTATAGTCATAAATGGCTATTAATTATATGTTTCAATATCTACGGTTGTTCCAATTTTATTTTGAATAGCTTTTGAATATATGTGAGCAGCAGCAGTTAAATCTTGTATAGCTAGTCCCTGCGATTCATATAAGGTGATTTGATTGTTATTTCTTCTACCAATTTTCATGCCAGAAACTATTTCGCTTAATTGGTGAATATGGTGCCAACGCAATAATCCTCTATCGATTGGATTAATTAGGTCGCCACATTCAACACGTGCCTGACTGATATCATCAGTTGTTATAAGGTCACTATTGAGTATAGTATCATCATCCAATTCTCTACGCATATAGTGATTGCCGCCAGCTGCATTTATATGTGTTCCTGGTGTTATTTGACTACCTCTGAAAACTGGATTTTTAGAAGTGGTAATAGTTGTGATTATGTCTGATTTTTCAATACAGTCTTCTGGTGAAGTAACAGGGATACATTCGATATTAAGATTTTGTTCTAGCCACTTTGCGAAACGGTTTCGATTTTCCAAGGATCTGCTATAGACTTTTATCAATGTTATTGGGCGTATAGCTGCAATAGCTTGCGCTTGTGTTTTAGCTTGATAGCCAGTGCCTATGATACTCAGATTTGTTGAATTTTGTTTTGACAGATATTTAGTTGCGATTCCAGATGCTGCCCCAGTTCTTATTTGGCCTAATGAGGAAGCGTTCATTATGGACACTAAATCCCCGTTACTGTAATCATACAAATACACATAGAAAGTTGGCGATGTGTTTTTGTGAATCGAATAGGTTTTCATGCAATAAAATCCAAGTTCTGGAGATGATGCTGTCATATAGTTGAAAAATTGATTTTTATTCGAGATTCTTATTCTCGGATGATTTACAGATTGAGTGCCTGCTTGCAGTTTGAAAGCTAAATCAGATGCTTTGATAGCGTCTTCCATTGGGAAAAGTGAGATGATTTCAGATTCATTTAATATTAAAGTCATGAAAAAATTTATTCTCCTATACTAAATATATTTAATTAAAAACCGTAAATAAATTCGGAATTTATTTTTGCATATGCTTTTTGGCCAATATCCAAAACTGGTGTTTCCCCCCAATAATTAGGTTGAAACGATGCAATAAGAATTTGAGAATTTACTTGGATTTTAAATTCGTATGCTCTTTCTTTAAAAGATTTTCCTATAATTGTGCATTCATATAAATTGTCAGTGGACTCAATATTGTCCGCTTCATTTTTTGTGAATAAAGAAATTCCTCTAGTATCAATAATGATTGAATTATCGGCAAGATCATATGTGATTTTGTTCGATAAAATCACTTTCCCAAATTCACAATCAAATGAAATGTTATTTGAATTAGACTTCAATTGTCCTGAAATGATGTTTTGGTGGCCTAAAAATTCTGCGGCAAAAATATTTGCCGGAGATTGAAAAACTTCATTAGGAGTCCCAATTTGAATTATTTTACCATTGTTCATTAGCACTATTTTATCTGCAATTGATAGTGCTTCATTTCGGTCGTGGGTGACGTATATGGATGTCACGCCTATCTTTTTTACGATATCCCGTATTTGTATTTGTAATGAATTTCGTAAATTACTATCTAAAGATCCAAGAGGTTCGTCTAACATCAAAAGTGTCGGGGATGGGGCAATCGCTCTAGCTAATGCTATTCTCTGTTGTTGTCCTCCTGAAAGTTCATTAACATCTCTTTTTGAGTAACCTTTCAATCCAACCATCGTCAATAAATTTGATACTTCAGTATCGATATGTTGATTAGAAAAGTTTTTCATTTTTAACCCAAATGCAATATTTTCGAATACATTCATATGTGGAAAAAGTGATAGGTTTTGAAACATCAGACCGAAATTTCTTTTTGAAGCGGGTGTTTTTGATAAATCGCTATCTTCAAATATGATTTTGCCTGAATCGAATTGTTCCAAGCCTGCTATCAACCTTAATAAAGTAGTTTTCCCGCAACCACTAGGTCCTAACAAACAAACGATTTCACCTTTTTCTACAGAAAAAGATACCGAATCAACGACATTATCGTCGTTAAATGATTTAGTTAAATCAGTTATGGTTAATTGAGACATTAAAATGTTCCTATATTTTTGTAGCGCAATTTTTCAATGAATATAAATCCGATAATGACAGTACACATTAATATTGAACTCATGACTAAAGCATTTTTCAGGTTTTCATCCCCTGGTAATCCAAGGAATCTATATATTGCTACAGGCATGGTAGTAAATTCAGGTTTTACGAGTAGTAGAGAAGCACCAAATTCCCCTATAGATATAGCGAAAGCAAAGGTGGATCCTACAATTAGAGAAGGGGTTATTAAGGGCAGATCAATTTTGTAAAAAACTTTTTTAGTTGAACTTCCTAGTAGTGTTGCCACTTCTCTAAGATTCGGGTTGATTTGTTGAATTGCAGGAAGTACTGATCTCATGACGAAAGGATATGCAATTAAAGAATGTGCAATTATTATGATTATCCATGAACCACGGAGATCGAAAGGAGGGGTGTTCCATGCCAATATATACCCCAAACCTAATGCAATTGACGAAACTCCCAAAGGTAACATCAGCAGAGCATCTATTAAGTGTTTTTTTGCTCTGTTAGTTCTATTTGCAACCAAATAAGAGCTTATTGTACCTAATATTATGGATATAAAAAGTGTGCCTGCCGCAAATTTGAATGAATTAATTATAGTGGTAATTGGGTTCAAGTAAAAATATGACCCCTTTTGATTTGAGAAAAGTTCTGAAACGTGAGACTGAGTATTTCCAATTTCGAAAGATAGAGTTCGGGCAATCAATGCAATCAATGGAGATATTAATATTAATATATAAATAACTCCCAGTATTATAAAAATGTTATCCTTTTTGGTTTTTTTGAGTTTGTAAGTGTTTTTACGAGGTCTTATGTTTATCCAGTTTGAGTATTTGTTTTGCAGGTTAGAATATAAGATCATAAATGAGTAAGTGAATATTATCTGTATTATACAAAGAGTAGAGGCTGATGGTAGGTCCATTAGTTTTACAGCTAATTGGTAAATTGATACTTCAATTGTTGCAAATTTTGGACCTGCCAATACGAGAATAACGCCAAAACTTGAAAAAGAAAAAGTAAACGCAAGTAAAGCAGACGAAATAATTGCGGGAAGAAGCATGGGCAGCGTGATTTTCGTAAATACATGAAATTTATTTGCACCCAGAATTGATCCGGCGCGTTCCAATTCTGGGTCAATATTAGTCCAAATACTTGAAACGATTCTTACTATAATTGAATAGTTATAAAAAGTATGGGCAATAAGGATAATTGTTAAAGAATTGTTGATTTTGATTAATGGTTCATTTAGGTTTAGGAATTTAGAAAGACCTGTATTTAAAATACCGTCATTACCGAAAAGTGTTATGAATCCCATTGCAACAACAATTGTTGGCATTACAAATGGAACAGTAGTCAAAGCTTGTAGGAATGATTTGCCAGTAAATTCGTATTTTGAAAAAATATAAGCTATTGGTAATCCTGCTA
>CAZYCG010000020.1:0-6922 GCA_964645865.1 uncultured Dehalococcoidia bacterium
TGGCTCGAGTTATCACCTTCTGAAGTATTGGTTATAGCCACTTTTTTTAGGATTTTCCCCAATTCTTCCATCGTTTTTACCCTCCCTATTCCAATTTTCTAAGATGGTTTTAATATAATTCCAACTTCTTTTGTTCCTAACTACAGATTCTTTGAAGGCATTAGTTATCCATGTAGATGGATAGGTTGTTTCAGCGTATTTAAGCTCATCTGTAATAATCGGGTTTAGCGTCCCAATATTATCTTCGTAGAGTTTGAAAATGTTGGGAGACTCCTCTGAAACATCTCCGTTCGGTTGAAAAACTGAATCAAATTTATCGAGTCCTTTAATTTTGTTCAACATTGTTTTATTTCTTGCGGTGTTAAGCGCTACTACGGCAGTATTTGATTGATTGATATTTATTTCATGGTACAAAAAAAGATTGAGTAATTGAGGTTTGTTTAAAATTGATTTGCAAAAGGTATCTGGTTCAGTATTTGGTTTGGGAATAATTGCATTGATTATTCTGTCTGAAATTATTTCTTCTAGAGTAATGTATTTTGGAACTCTTTTTGCTTGATTTATCATCCAAATTATTCTCAATATGAATTTCAAGTCGTTTAATTCTTTAATTTCATCCAATAATTTTCCAAATACCAAATTGGGGGTAGGAGTATATCTTATTTCTTTGGGTATATTGGTTGATGACATTATGGCGTATTTATTTACGAATTAGAGTTTGGATATTGCAGACTATCAAATTTTACTATATCTCTGTTGAAATATAGAGGAACTGTACCCGTTGGACCGTTTCTATGTTTTGCTATTATTATTTCAGCGATATTTTCTGGGTAAGGTTCTGTAGGGTTAGATTTTTCCCATTCTTCTCGATTCGAATAAACATCTTCTCTGTATATGAAAGCTACAATATCAGCATCCTGTTCTATACTTCCACTTTCCCTTAAGTCAGATAAAATTGGACGATGTGATTGTCTTTGTTCCGGTGCTCTACTTAATTGAGAGCAGGCTATAACAGGTACCTGTAAATCTCTGGCTATACCTTTGATTGATCTAGAAAAATCACCCATTTCCTGCACTCTATTATCGCTTCTCCCCGTACTGCTACTCATCAATTGTAAGTAGTCTATTATCAATAAATCCAACCCTCTCTCCGATTGTAGCCTTCTAGCTTTACCTCTTATTTCTACCACTCCTTGGATGGGAGTATCATCAATATATATTTGCAGTTCTGATAATTTTCCAATTGCCTCTACGATTCGATCAGCTTCTTGTTCGCTGTAAACTCCTATGCGAAGTCTGTGACTATCAACATTTGCGTCGCTAGAGAGCATTCTTACAGCTATTTGCTCAGCACTCATTTCTAGACTGAATATTCCCACCTTGGCTCCATTTTCTGACGCATGTCTCGCAATATTAAATGCTAGAGTACTTTTGCCTAAGCTAGGCCTTGCTGCTACTACAACCATGTCAGATCTTTGTAGGCCGTTTCCTAACATTTTATCTATGTCAGCGAAACCTGTTGGTATTGTTGTTAATTCATCTCCAGCTTCTTGGGATTGTGTTTGCTCTAGATGGTCATCTAAAACTTCTCTGATATGTACAAAATCACGTGTGCTTCTTCCCTGGCGTACTTGATATAAGAGTTCTTCAGCCTTACGAATTGCTGTATCTGTGTTTGCTGGGCTTTCATATCCTATTTCGGCGATATCGCTAGCAGCTGATATCAATTTTCTCATTATTGATGCTCGATGTACTATTTCTCCATAATGTTCAACGTGTACTGATGTTGGAACTGATTCTACAAGGTGTATAAGGTATTGATTACCACCCATTTCCTCAAAGATGTTCAGCCGAGATAATTCATGAGCCAGTGATATTTGATTTATTGGTTCACCTCTATCGAACAATACGATACAGGATTCAAAGCATGACCTTAACTTGGCTTGATAAAAATCTTCAGGTTTAAGGAAATTTGATACCTTTGAAATAGCATTAGGGTCAATAATTAGTGAACCAATTATCGCTTCCTCTGCACTGGGATCATGAGGTAAAAGTCTATCAGTATACACTTATGTTTGGCCTCTAGTTTTGGAATAGCGAACTACGATTTAACTATCTTTTTTGTTGATAAGTCAACCGTTTTTAATACAAACTCGGATGTTCGAAAAGTTACATGTCAGATTTATGATATATAACTTCTAGTTTTCCTCAACTACCTCTTCATTTTCATCATTTTCAGTTGTGTTTTGTTCATCTTCGCTAGCGATCACTTCTGAATCTGAATCTGAATCTATTGTTGTTTCGCCAGGTTCTTCAGTAGTGTCAGTGCTAGTTTCAGATTCATCTTGGTTCTTAGAAAGACTTTCTTCAAACTCTGTTGGATCAACATCTTCTGGGTGTACTAACAACGATATATTAGCTTGCACTTCCTGAATCAAATTCAAACTTATTTCAAAAAGACCAAGTTGTCGAATGCTTTCAGGCAAAATTATCATTCTTCTTTGGATATCTTTAGAAGATATCGAACTTAATTCTGAGGCAATCATGTTGTTTGTGACAGAACCATAGAGTTTACCCGTAGGCCCCGATCTCATTGGTAGATTTACCCTCATACCATCTATTTCACTAGCTAGCTCTTTCATGTCATTTAATCTTTGAATTCTGTTTTTGTCGGCTTCGACTTTTAACTTCGGTATACGCTCCAAAGATGTTTTTGTAGCTATCACTGCGATATTTTTAGGCAGAAGATAATTTTTCGCGAATCCTCTTTTTACTTCCTTCACGTCTCCACCATGAGCAACGCCTTCTACATCTTCTAAAAACAAAACTTTCATTCTAAATCCTAGTATTTATATAGTGTATAATTAAACGAGCAATACATTTTTCAAAAATAATATTATACCATGCAGTATTAAGATAAGCATGATTAAAATCTTAGGATTATAAATAATATAATTGGTTCGATTTATTTAAATAATCCTTACGTTGACATAAAGTTTATACACAATATAGAATTTCTTTGGTCAAATTTTGATTTGCCAATGATATAAAAAGAAAGGGGTTATATCTAATGTTGAGAATTAGGTTGAGGCGTACGGGAGCAAAAAAACATCCTAGTTATAGAGTGGTTGTAGCTGATATAAGGGCTGCAAGGGATGGTAGTTTCGTGGATTATTTAGGCAATTATGATCCGATGACAGATCCTCCTACTATTAACATCGATCGTGATAAATTTGATTCATGGGTTAGTAAAGGAGCTCAGCCTTCTGATTCAGTTGCTAGCTTGATAAAAACTTTAGAATCATCAAAAGGTGAAAGTTGATATGAAGGATTTGGTCGAATATATTGCTAAGTCAATTGCAAGTAAACCTGATGAGGTTACAGTAACTGAGGAAACTAATGACGAAGAGGTGACTCTAATAAAGCTGGAAGTTGCACCAGAGGATAAGGGCAAAGTGATTGGACGTCAGGGAAGAGTGGCACAGTCTATTAGGTTATTACTTAGGGTATCTGCTGTTAAAAATGGAACTAAAGCAATATTAGAGATTGTATAGCATAGCTTCCATTTAAGTTTGCTATATTTGGCGATACCATTTGTATCGAATGAGTTATTTATAATATTAATCTTTGAGCTACGTTGATTTTTAACGGATAGATGTGAAATGAAACACCGAACCCAAATTGATTCTCATTTGGTAGTGGTTGGCGTAGTTGTTGGATTTTGGAAATTAGACGGACACATTAAAATTAAGTCATTGACCTCTAACCCACATCGTTTCGATGTGGGTAACACTGTTATGATCGATAACAGAAAATTTAAGATTACAAGCTCGATAAAAAACAAAAATGATCTTGTATATGTTAAATTTGCTGATACTTCAACTCGTACGGAGGTCGAAAAGTTTTATCGTAAAAATATTTATGTTGGCATAGAACAAACCGATAAATTACCACTTGGCACCTATTATTATTTTGAATTAATTGACTTAGAAGTTTGGACTGAGAACGAAATTTTATTGGGCAATATTGTAGAAATTTTGAAATCCCCTGCTAATGATATATTTGTAGTACGTGATGGATCGGGGGCCGAAACTTTAATTCCGTCGGTTAAAGAAACTATTATAGATGTAGATGTGGAATCCAATAAGATGTTGATTAAATGTATTTAAATCTTAAAAAAATCTAATAAGAAGTAATCTTTTTTTAATCATGATTTATGTCATAATAGAATTTGGATTTCTGCTATTTGTTGGATATAGGAGGTACTCGGGTGTCTGGACATTCTAAATGGTCAACCATAAAACATAAAAAAGGTGTTACTGATGCTAGGAGAGGTAAATTATTTACCAAATTAGCTAAAGAAATAATTGTAGCTGCAAGGCAAGGTGGAGAAGATATTGATAAAAACTTCAGGTTAAGACTGGCTATACAAAAAGCGAAGGATAGCAATATGCCAAATGATACTATCCAGCGTGCAGTGAAAAAGGCTAGTGGTGCAGGTGCAGATGGGGAACAAATGGATGAAGTTGTTTATGAAGGTTACGGACCTGGAGGGACGGCCGTTTTAATTGAAGTATTGACAGATAATAAAAATCGGTCTGTTTCAGCTATAAGATCTACTTTTACTAAAGGTGGGGGAAATTTAGCTGAGTCAGGTGCTGTTGCTTGGCAATTTGATAAAAAAGGTTTGATAGTTGTCAAATCAGATTCAAACAATGAATCAGAAGAACTAGAACTTGTAGCAATTGATGCAGGAGCTGAAGATATTGATACCGACGATGAATCATTGTACGTTTACACTGATATTGGTGCGATAGAATCTGTTCGTACAAAACTGGAAGAAAATGATTTAGATATTACTACTACAGAAATATCTATGGTTCCTAAGACTACTCTCCAATTGGATTCAAAAGCATCGATTCAAACAATGAGGCTTTTGGACAGTTTAGATGAAATAGATGATGTTCAGAAAGTGTATTCAAACGCTGATTATACTGATGAAGCTTTAGTTCAATACCAGAGTCAAAATTAATTCTAAATATTAGCCAGGAGTTGCGGTTTGCGTATTATGGGCATAGATCCGGGTACTGTAAGGATGGGTGTGGGAATCTTGGATGAATCTGGGGATCAACTCTCGTTAGTTCATTGTGGAGTTTTAAAAGTATCCAGCTCACTAGAGATGCATTTTAGATTGAGTGAATTGTTTGACCAACTTTGTGAGATCGCCAATAAATTTAAACCAGATGAAATAGCTATAGAAAGTGTGTTTTCTAAAGTTAACTTTAAATCAGCCATATCAATAGGCCAAGCTCAGGCATTGGGTTTAATTGTAGCAGGGAAAATGGAATTGCCTATTCATTTTTATACTCCAACACAAGTAAAAAAATCTGTTACTGATTATGGATTGGGGACTAAGCAACAAGTTCAAGATACTTTGAAATTAATCTTCGATATAGAAGAAGATTTGGGGTTATATGATGCATCCGATGCTTTAGCGGTAGGTGTTTGTCATGCAAATTCAATACGATTCAATGAAATTATTGAAAAAGAAGTGTTTTGATTTTTGTTAAGTTTCACTATTAATTATTGAAAGGGGCCGTTTATGATAACTCAGCTAGAAGGTGAATTGGTGGGTTCTGGTGTGGATTGGATTGATTTGAAATTAGTTGGTATAACGGTAAGAGTCTTTGTTCCAGAAAACACCGTTGATGGACGCAATTTAACGGATGGGTTATTAAGAGTATATACAGTTTTTGTGATAAAAGATGATTCTCCTATTTTATATGGATTTAAAGATTCAGAAACGCGGTCTGTTTTCGATTCATTAAATAAAGTAGGAGGGATAGGACCTAAATTAGCTCTAAGCATATTATCGAAATTTGACTATAATTCGCTTACCGTGGCTGTAGAGAGTGGTGATGTTGACTCTTTAAGCCAAGTTCCAGGGGTTGGGAAAAGAACTGCTAGCAGAATTATGCTCGAACTTTCAGGCAAACTTCAATTGCAAAGCGATTCTGATCTAGAAACTGCTGAAGTTGAGAGTTTAGTACAAGCTCTTACTTCGCTTGGATATAGTAATAGTGAAGTGTTTAAAGTAATCAATTCTGGCAATATTAGTTCTTTGCAGACAGTCGAAGAGAAAATACGTGCTTGTTTAGAAATATTGAGTGCAGGTGGATAATGTGAATGTTGAAATGGACTTATGGTCTGATATATATGATCAAGTATATTTTGATGTAAATGAAGATATTGGTTTTTATGTGCAAGAGTCTATTTTGAGTGACGGACCGGTATTAGAGTTAGGGTGTGGTACTGGAAGAGTTACATTCCCTATAGCTAAAGAGGGTATAGATTTATTAGCTTTAGATAATTCGATTGGAATGTTGAACGTCGCGTTAGAAAAAATGAAACATAAAGGTGATTCTTACACTAATTTGGAATTTGTTAAATCAGATATGAGGAATTTTGCTTTTAACAAAAAATTTAATTTAATTATTATTCCGTTTAGAGGGTTTCAATCTTTACTCAATATTTCTGATCAAATCCAAACAGTTTTAAATATAAAAAAGCATTTAACTGAAAATGGAAGACTTATATTTAATGCATTTGTACCCGACTCAGAGTCGATGGGTAGCGCTCACGACGTTTTATACCATTACAAAGATGTTCAAGATACTGAAAATAATCGGAAGCTTATCATTTGGAATCAAAGTGAATATGACCAATTTAATCAAATAGTGCATACTCGGATAGTAGTCGATGAATCCAATAATATGGGCGAAGTAGTTAGACGTTTTTATAGGGACTTTTCCCTAAGGTATACATTTCGTTGGGAGTTTTATCATTTATTGAGGTCTCATGGGTTTAAATTATTAAATCTTTATGGAGATTTTGAAAAATCGGATTTTAACGAATCGAGCAC
>CAZYCG010000020.1:7022-8640 GCA_964645865.1 uncultured Dehalococcoidia bacterium
AAACAATTCTCCTGCGCCAATAGAACATGGTGATAGCGATGTCTTAAAAGTTGGACAAATGGCTATTGCAATAGGAGCCCCGTTCGGTCAGGAATTTACCGTTACTAGTGGAATAATAAGTGCTTTAGGAAGAACGATACAGAGTGTTAGAGGTACATTTTCAAATCCTAAAATAATTCAAACGGATGCTCCAATCAATCCAGGTAATTCTGGAGGTCCTCTATTGGATAAATATGGGAGAGTCATAGGTATCAATTCTCAGATTGCTTCAGCCAGTGGTAGTAGTGCTGGTGTTGGATTTGTTGTACCAATTAATACTGCAAAACTTGTTGTGCCAGAATTAATAACTTCGGGAAAATTTGATCATCCATACCTAGGGATCTCTGGAGTTACTCTTAGAAGGAAAATAGCAGAATCTCTTCAAATACCCCCAAATACTAAAGGTATATTAGTGGCTCAAGTTGTTCCTAATAGTCCTGCGGAAGCGGCAGGACTAAAACCAAACGAAACTAGAATTATACCGGGTGCTACTAATTATATGTCGGGTGGGGATATAATTATTAGCGTTGAAGGAATTCCTATGAGATCTATGGAAGAGTTGCTGTCCTATATGGTTGATAATGTTAGACCGGATGATCAAATAACGCTTGAGGTTCTTTCTTTTAATGGACAAACGCGAGATGTTAAAATATCTGTTGGAAGTAGGCCGAGTAGCCAAAGTTAAATTTTAATATTTAATCTATTTATGGAACTGTTTTTATTCGGTTATTGTGATTCAAATGAGTAAATTTAAATTAGTTTCGGATTTTACCGCTACTGGTGATCAGCCTGATGCACTTAATCGGGTTGTGGATGGTTTGCATAAAGGAATGAAAGCACAGACTCTAATGGGAGTGACGGGTAGCGGTAAAACGTTCACTGCAGCCAATGTTATCGAAAAAATTCAAGCTCCAACTTTAGTCATTGCCCATAACAAAACACTTGCAGCTCAGCTTGCCACTGAATTTAAGGAGTTTTTTCCAGATAATGCTGTTGAATATTTCGTGAGTTATTACGATTATTATCAACCTGAGGCTTATTTGCCAAGCACAGATGTTTATATAGAAAAGGATGCTGATATTAACGACCAGTTAGACCAACTCAGACATTCGGCTACTCGTGCTTTGTTGACCAGAAGAGATGTTTTGATAGTAGCGTCGGTGTCTTGTATATTCGGCCTAGGTTCTCCTGAAGAATATCAATCTTTTGTGGCTAATATCACCAAGGGTGCAATTTTGTCTAGGAAGCGTTTGATAAAAAAATTAGTTGATATGCAATATGAAAGAAATGATTATGATTTGTCTAGGGGGAAATTTAGGGTTAGGGGTGATACTCTTGACATTTTGCCAGTATACGAAGACGAAGAAGGAGTTAAGATAGAATTTTGGGGGGATGAGGTTGAGAGGATAACTAAAATGGACCCATTAACCGGAGAATTGTTGGGTGAAGCGGAAGTAGTAGACATATATCCTGCAAAACATTTTGTGACTGCTGAAGATAAGTTGAATTTAGCTGCTCAAAGTATTGAAATAGAATTAGGACAAAGATTGATAGAGTTAAAAAAAGATGGGAAATTACT
>CAZYCG010000020.1:8740-19955 GCA_964645865.1 uncultured Dehalococcoidia bacterium
ATCGTAGGGATTAATTTATTAAGAGAAGGATTGGATTTGCCAGAAGTGAGTTTAGTAGCAATTTTGGATGCAGATAAAGAAGGATACCTTAGGTCTCATACGGCCTTAATTCAAACCATTGGTAGAGCAGCTAGGCATATTGAAGGTAAAGTAATCATGTATGCAGATAAAATAACGCGCTCAATGCAAAATGCTATTGATGAAACTGAAAGACGTCGTAATAAGCAAAATGATTATAATAAGGAGCGTGGAATCACTCCGCGTTCTATTAAGAAAACCATCCATGATATTACAGAAAGAATTAGCGATGTTATATCTCCTGAAGTTGATGAAAAGCATATTGTTAATGTTAATGTAGAAAATGTTGATAAATTAATTTTTGATTTGGAAAAACAAATGAAAAGGTCCTCTGAAGATTTAGAATTTGAGAAAGCAGCTATCATTAGAGACAAAATAATAGAAATAAAAAAATTAAAACAAGAGCAAAATGCAGAAACTATAGATATAGTTATGAAATGAACAGGATATTTATAACACAATCATTTATTGGAGTTGGGTAAGATGGTAACTAGTATGAATAGGTTATGGATTACTAACAAAAATTGATATATTATCGAATGTATATCATATGAATTGCGACGTCGGATAAATTTATAGAGGTGATAGACAAATGAGTGATGAAACAGCAATAACTGGAGAAGATATATATGAAGCGCTGAAAGATGTTTATGATCCTGAAATTCCTGTTAATGTCGTAGATTTAGGGCTTATTTATGATTGTGCAGTAGAAGATGGTAATGTTAATGTGACTATGACTTTGACCTTCCCTGGTTGTGGTATGGGCCCTCAAATAGCTCAGCAAGCTGAATGGCGCATAGCTGAGATAGATGGAGTTGAAGATGTTTCTGTAGAAATCGTTCATGATCCTCCATGGAATCCTGATATGATTACTGAAGATGGAAAGATTGCTTTGGGTATGGATTAAGATTGTAAATTTGAAAAACATGAATTTATAGTTAGATATTTAGGAGAAACAATGGCGGCTACTCAAAATCCCCATGGACATAATCACGGTATGGATTCTGCTCGAGCAAAAGTTGAGCAGATGAAAAAACAGTGGGCACAAAAAAAAATGGTAGCCGATACTTTAGCTTCTGTTGGTACCAAGATTGGAGTTTATAGTGGAAAGGGAGGGGTTGGTAAAACCACCGTATCAGTTAATTTAGCAGTTACTTTGGCTCAAACTGGCAAAGATGTTGGTATTTTGGATGTAGATATTGATTGCCCAAATGTTGTTAGAGCTCTTGCTGTGGCTGAAAAGCCTGAAGTAGGAGAAGATAATAGAATGATACCTCCCGAAGCTTTCGGGGTTAAAGTAATGTCTATGGCGTTTTTTCAAAAGAAAGAAGATGAGGCAATAATTTGGAGAGGTCCAATGATTCATAATGCAATCAACCAATTATTGCAATCTACTAATTGGGGTAAGTTGGATTATTTGATAGTGGATTTACCACCGGGAACATCTGATTCACCCTTGACCGTAATGCAGACACTTTCTTTGGACGGTTTTGTTGTTGTAACTACTCCCCAAGATTTATCTAAAATAGATGCATTGCGTTCGATTAACATGATAAAAAAGCTGAATATACCTGTTTTAGGTGTCGTAGAAAACTTTTCGGGAGAAATATTTGGCACTGGTGCAGGTAAAGCTTTAGCTAATTTAGCCAAAGTCGATCATTTAGGAAATTTGTCATTGAAAATAGATTACCGTGAATCTGTAAAGCCGACTGTTCTAACTAGTTTAGATGTAAAGCAAGAATATGAATTAGTTGCGTCCAATACACTTGACGTTCTGAAATAAAACGCCTTGATTATATGAGGTTGTTTTGTAAGGCAAATTATCATGAGTCAACTAGCCATTTATGGTGGACCTCAATCTATCACTGATGATTTCGGAGATATCTTTGATTGGCCTATAATAACCGATGAAGATGAATCTGCGGTTCTGGATGTGTTGAGGAAAAAAAATATGTCTGGTATTGACGTTACCATTGAATTTGAACGTGAATTCGCAGGATATCATGGAGTCGATTACGCTTTAGCTACAAATAATGGGACCGCTGCTGTGCATTCCGCAATGTATGGATGTGGTATTGGTGTGGGAGATGAAGTAATATCCCAAAGTTCTACTTTTTGGGCTTCTGTTCTACCTGTCCTAAATTTGGGAGGGACGGTTGTTTTTGCAGATATTGATAAAGATACCCTAACTCTAGATCCGATAGATGTCGAACGCAAAATTTCTGAAAAGACTAAAGCTATCATAGTAGTACATTATTTTGGACATCCTACTGATATGGACCCGATAATGGATATTGCAAAGAAACACGATATTAAAGTTATTGAAGATGTTTCTCATGCACACGGAGGATTTTATAAAGGTAGACTTTTAGGAACCATTGGTGATGTGGGGGCTATGTCAGTTATGTCTGAAAAAGGATTTGCTATTGGAGAGGGCGGTATTTTAATTACCTGTAATCGAACAATTCACGAACGTGCTGTAGCATTCGGGCATTATGAAAGGACAGGTGGATTTGGATCTAGATTAGCTAGTGATTTGATACAGGATAAAGAATTGCAACGATTTTCAGGAACTCCTTTAGGTGGGTTCAAATATCGAATGCACCAAATGTCATCTGCATTAGGTAGGGTGCAATTGAAATATTATAAGCATCGTATGCTTGAAATCCAAAAGGCAATGAACTATTTTTGGGATCTGTTAGAGGATGTTCCTGGACTGAAATCTCACCGCCCATCTGCAAGTTCAAAGAGTACAATGGGAGGGTGGTATATGCCTCATGGGATTTATTGTCCAGAGGAAATTGGAGATATATCGGTTCAAAAATATTGTGAAGTTGTGAGAGCGGAAGGTGTATATACGACGCCTGGGATGAATGAATTGTTACATCTTAAACCTATATTCAATGATGCTGATATATATGGGCACGGTCTTCCTACAAGAATAGCTAATTCTAGTAGCGATATTAGGCAGGACAGAGGCAGTTTGCCAGTGACTGAATTGATGGTTGATAGAGTGATTTCGGTCCCTTGGTTTAAACATTATAGGCCTGAAGTTATAAAGCAATATGCTGATGCGTTTATAAAGGTGTCTAACTTAGCTGCACAGATTGAACAATAATTTGTATTATAACCATGTCAGAGATTGCTTATTCTGACACTTAGTTTTTGTATTTCCCTATCTAAAATGGATTTGAGTATTTTGTCATTATGTATGAATAAAAAAGATTTAATTATCATCAGATAAATCCACTTTCTTTTGACTTTGAATGGGCTGGTTAAATTAGCCATATTTTTTTTGGATGATAGCTTCTGCAATGTTTCAACACCTATCAAAAATGGCCATAATGCGGCTAACCTTAGTCGTGTACAAGATTTAGGTATATAAAGAATATATATCGCAGCTCTTATATAATATTGAGTTGCTAACTCTAATAATTCTGATAATGCAATTTCAACTTTATTTTCCGAATGATTTAATAAATCAGATGGATCAAGTTTATGATTCGCTAAAATGCTTTTGGGTATATAACATTTTCCTTCAATTAAATCTGAATTGAAATCTCTGATTATATTTGTCAGTTGAAGAGCTTTCCCAAAATCAATTGATAGTTCAAGAAAATAATTAGAATCAGATAACTTTAATTTTTTTTCATGCAATAAAATCAATTTGCTAAAGAATTCTCCAACGCTGCCAGCGACTTTGTATATATAAGTATCTAATTCTGAGTTTGTGTTCAAAAATTTGACTTCAGTTGGCGAATTATTCGTTAATTTTTCAAGCTCAAACAACATTCCGTCAGTGATTTCTAGGAGTACCTTTGAAACAAGATGTTGATCTTCACAAGATAAACTGTTAAATAAGGTTTTGTAAGATAACACTTGTGGATAGTCCTTTTGTATCTTGTAAATCAGTGACTCGTTCTTTTCGCGATTATTTGGAGCGTTTGTGAACGATTGGCGGATGTTATATAAATGAGATTTTTTGGAATTTATAGAGAAGGATTCATTGTCTACTATATTATCTATATATCTAGCTATTAAATAAGCTATTCCAGCAGGAGCAAAAATGTTGCCTGGTAATATTTTAAGTGTTAGGTAAAATGATCTCGAAACCAATTTTAATTCGCTAAGTATAGCTGCTTTTTCTTTGGTGCTTAATGCAGTTTTATTTGCTCGTGGAATTTTCATTTGTTAAATCATTTAGCCATATAAATTTCACTAACTAACTTATGTACTTCAATAAAGAGATTTGTGAAACAGTTTTAGCTCAAAAAATTATATTGTTATAATAAGTCTTGTAGTAGTATAAGCTAGATTTATATTAAGTGATATTTTTAAGTTCAAAGGTTTATATTTAATCATGAATGCTGATACGCCTTTATTGGAAACCCAATCATTATCGAAAATATTTGATGCCGGCGAAGATTCTATACAACCCCTGCAATCAATAGATTTTATTGCAAAATCTGGTAATTTTATAGCAATAATGGGACCATCGGGTTCGGGCAAAACAACTCTTCTTAATTTGATGGCTGGATTAGATAAACCTACAGACGGGAAAGTTCTATTTGAAGGCAAAGACGTTGTCCAAATGTCTGAAAAAGAACTTACTAACTTTAGAAGGCATAGTCTTGGTTTTGTTTTTCAATCTTTTATGTTAATGCCTCTATTGTCTGCATTTGAAAATGTTGAATTGGTGTTAAGGATTGCTGGTGTTGGGGCTTCTCAAAGAAAGGATAGAACTTCCAAGGCCTTAGAAATGGTGGGCATGGGGCATAGAATGAGTCATAGGCCTCACGAATTATCTGGCGGAGAAAAACAAAGAGTTGCTATCGCAAGAGCTACTGTATCTGAACCATATATTATATTTGCAGATGAGCCAACGGCAGAATTGGATTCGATTAATGCCCAAGCAATATTCAGTATATTTAAGCAATTGACTATCGAAAAAGGTATGACAGTTATTACTACTACCCACGATGCTACATTAATAGATATGGCAAGTGAAGTTTATGAACTGAGAGATGGGGTTTTACATAGAAAACCCGTGGATGATTAAGTATTTTAACATGTTTGTTTTTGACAAATACTATTATCTCTTTATTGATAAAATTGTTTGATTAATAATTATTCTAATAAGTTGAACCAAAGGTGCTAAATAATGTAACTTTGGGTTAGAAATTTTATATGACTTTTAACAGTCAAAAGTATTATTTGAATTGAACCATGGAGGAATACTGATATGTCTAAACCGAGAGCTTTAGTTACACGTGGAATATTTGATGAAGCTTTGGAAATGATGAGAGAGACGATTGAAGTTGATTTGTGGGAGGATGAAATGCCTCCTAGTAGAGATTTGCTGCTTGAAAAAGTTAAGGGCGTTGACGGGTTATTGTGCTTGTTAACCGATAAAGTTGATTCGGAACTTATGGACACAGCAGGCCCTCAGTTGAAAGTAGTTAGTCAAATAGCTGTGGGTTTTGACAATATTGATATTCCAGAAGCTACTAGGCGAGGTATACCTGTCGGTAATACTCCTGATGTTTTAACGCAAACAACTGCTGATGCTGCTTGGGCTTTATTATTAGCAGCGGCACGGCGTATAGGAGAAAGCGAAAGAGCAGTTCGTGCTGGTAATTGGCGGACGTGGCATCCATTACATTATTTGGGACAAGATGTATACAATGCAACTCTTGGCATAATTGGTATGGGACGTATAGGAATAGAAGTAGCTAAAAGAAGTTCAGGTTTCAACATGGAAGTTTTGTATAGTGACATATACAGAAGAGAGGATCTTGAAAAAGAATATGGGTTCAAATATGTTGATTTGGATACTATTTATAAAGAAAGTGATTTTATAAGTATACATACAGTATTGAGTGAAGAAACCCATCATTTAATAAGCACTAGAGAATTTGGCATGATGAAGAATAACGCAGTGCTTGTTAATGCAGCTAGGGGTCCTATAATTGATTCAAAAGCGTTGTATAAAGCTCTTAATGAACAAGCAATTGCTGCGGCTGGTCTTGACGTTACTGATCCTGAACCAATACCTGTTGACGATCCTTTATTAACTTTGGAAAATTGTGTGATTGTTCCCCATATAGCTAGCGCTAGTGTTAAAACCAGGCATGAAATGTCTATGATTTCAGCAGAGAATTTGATTAGAGGTATTAAGGGAGAAAGACTGTTAACTCCTGTTAACCCCGAAGTTTACGATTAAAATTTGTGTGTTCATGTAATGTAATCATCAAAGTAAAATCACTCTTTTTCACACGAGGTGTTAAATGGCTAAATATGAAACATTAGATTTATCCGGTATTTGCAACGTGGGGTTGGAGGAGTTTCCGGCAAGCCCCGCTCTTGGATTACAAGAATATAGAGGGATTCCATTTTTGATAGGTGGTGGATCTCAAAATATTTCGAATTTGTTTTTAAAATTGGATTCCAATTCTGGAACAGTTCGAATAAAGGTTGATAAAAAAGCGCATCAAGTCATATTTGCACATAAGCTATTAGATTCAAAATTTATGAAAGATGGAAGTATAGGGTGTAGTGCTGCTGAATATAAATTTATCATGAAAGATGGTAGCAAAACCTCTGTTTCTATTAGAGAACGATTTGAAATTGCATCGATATCACCAGACGCAATTCCTGGTGTGCCTGGGGCGCCTTTTTCAGCTGTATCAGATGCTGACGATTCTTTGATGGATAGGTTTGAAGGCCGTTGGGATCAAGTTGGAAGAAGGCAAATGGAGTCATCACAAGCTACAGTACAAGATTATTATTTATGGAATTGGCGTAATGAATCATCAGATAAAGAAATTGATTATATAGATTTGATACCAGGAGAACTACCTGTTTTAATAGCAGCACTGACCTTATCTAATGTTGACGAAAATCCTTTTGCTCGTTCAGGCAAAAGACCTGTTAAGATTGAAGTAAATAGCAATGAATTGAAAGAAATACCTGGAGAAACATTGGAGATTGAAGTTGATACGGGTGTGTCAACCTATCCTCATTCTTTACCTGAAGATTCTTCAGATAAATTTATTGAGGACAAATTTAAAGGTTGGGGTGAACGTGAGAATTCCGTTTCAAAGTCATCTTATGTTGATATTGCAGCTACAAATTCTGCGGATATTAAAGTTAAGCAAAACGGAACGGAAGTAGGATCAGTATCTTGGAAGAAATTGTTAAAAGATAAAACATCCAAATCCGACAAAATAGATTTTAAACTTATAGAAGACGGAAAAAATTGGGTTCACGTTAAAGTTGTTGATGATGAAACTAACAAAATAGTTCCTTGTCGCGTGCATTTTAGATCTCCTGACGGAGTTCCGTATCAACCACATGGCCATCATAATCAGGTAAATACCAATTTAGAAACATGGCATATCGATATAGGTGGCGATGTGCGACTAGGTCGCGTTACGTATGCTTATATAGATGGAACTAGCCAAGGGTGGTTGCCTAGGGGAGAAGTGATTGTTGATATAGCTAGAGGTTTTGAATATGAACCTCTAAGAATCAAAGAATTTATAAAACCTGGTCAAAGGGAATTGAATTTGAGATTGAAGAGATGGACCAATATGAACAAAAAAAATTGGTACAGCGGAGATTCCCACGTACATTTTTTAGGTACACAAGGTGCTCATACTGAGTCGATGGGAGAAGATTTGAACGTTGTTAACCTGCTGCAATCCCAATGGGGTAGTTTGTTTACTAACAAAGAAGATTTTACCGGACATCCAAGTGTTTCTCAAAATGGAGATAATATCGTCTATGTTTCTCAAGAAAATAGACAGCATTTTATGGGGCACATGATATTGTGGGGGTTGAAAAATGCTGTGATGCCTTGGTGTACGGATGGTCCAGGAGAGGGAGATATTGGAGGAGCGATGGAGACTACTTTAAGCCATTGGGCCGATGAAGCACATGAACAAGGTGCTTATGTAATTAGTCCTCATTTTCCTAATCCTAATGGAGAACCAGCTACGCTTATTGCTACAGGTCGATTAGATGGGATTGAGATGTTGAGACAAACAGAGTATAACCACCAAGAGTATTACAGGTATTTGAATTGCGGTTACAAGCTTCCTTTAGTAGGAGGAACGGATAAGATGGATAGCAATGTGCCCGTAGGCTTATATCGTACTTATGTACGTTTAGATGATGATCAGGAATTCACTTATGGGAACTGGTGTGAAAATGTGAAAAAAGGACGGACATTTTTGAGTGGTGGTCCTATTATCGGTTTAAACGTCGAAGGAGCGGAAATTGGTGATGTATTTCAGGTTTCTGGCCCAGGTGAGATACAAATAAGTGCTTTTGCTGAAAGCGTTATACCTATAAATACGCTGGAAATTATTTGCAACGGTAGGGTAGTAGCATCTGCAAAGTCTACTGCAGGGCAACGTAGACTGGAAATAAACGAGAAATTAAAAATAGACTCACATAGTTGGGTTGCAGCTAGAGCTGGTGGACCAAGTTATTTTGGGGATTTAAATCATATGGATGTATGGAATAGAGGTGTTTTTGCCCATACTTCTCCAATATATATAGAATGTGGCGGAAAATGGCAGATGTTTGATCGATTGACAGCGGAATATATGTTGAATTTGATAAACGGTAGTATGTCCTATATAAATAATCTTTCGACTCAAGATGATCATAGTAGAGTCACTCATCACCATCATTCTGGCGATCATATGGCATTTTTACAAAAGCCATTTAAAGAAGCACATAAACTTATATCGGAAAGGATTCGTAATAATATCTGAATATGATATATCGGTCGGAGATAAAATATGGAAAATATTAAATACGAATCAATTGAAGGGAAAAACGTTGTTATCACTGGCGCAAGTGGAGGTATTGGTGAAGCTTTGTCAGATATATATTATGATAATGGAGCTAATCTGGTATTGACCGATATTGAACCGCGCTTGCAAAACGGTAATTATCCTGACGGTGCTAGATTAATACCAGGTGATTTATCGGGTCTAGACAGTGTTGAAAATTTGGCTAAACGCATATTGGATGAAGTTGATTCGGTTGATATATTGATTAACAATGCAGGCTTACAAATAGTTACTCCTGTGGATGAATTTCCAGATGCAGATTGGCTCAAATTGATCCAAGTAATGCTAGTGGCGCCTTTTCAGTTAACAAAATATTTTTTGCCCGGAATGAAAAGAAATAAATGGGGGAGAATTATAAACATATCCTCGATCCACGGATTAGTTGCAAGTCCTTTCAAATCAGCTTATGTTGCAGCTAAACACGGATTGGTTGGTTTTACAAAAACCGTTGCAACAGAAGTAGGGGAAGACGGTATTACTGCCAATGCTATATGTCCTGGTTACGTTGATACCCCACTTTCAAGAGGACAAATCAAATCTCAATCCGAGTTACACGGCATAAATGAAGATGAGGTTATAAGTAAGATAATGTTGCAAAATGCTTCTATTAAGGAACTTATAGATCCTTCTGAAATAGCTTCTTTGTCCTTGTTCTTGTCTTCGAATTCCGCTAAGTCAATAACTGGTTCGGCTTATAGTATTGATGCTGGGTGGACCGCTCGTTAATAGATTGGATTTATCAAGGCTAATATCTAATTGTCCTCTCCGAATCTTTTAATCTCATCGATTATTTCTTGAGGTATGTCTTTTGGCACTTGATTCAGTTCAATTTTAGCTGATTGGACTTGTTGTTTGATTTTGTCCACCACTTCTGGATTTGACAGGGTAGTTGTATCACCCACATCGACGAAATTAGAAATAGATGCAATAACTCTGCGCATTATTTTCCCCGAACTAGTTTTAGGTAGGTCAGATGTTACCCAAACGTGGGCTGGTCTAGCAATAGGACCTATATTGGTAGCTATCGCTTGTTTTACATCATTTTCAATTGTTGTTTGTTTTTCGTAACCTGGTTTAAGGGAAACATACATTTCCGGTACTCTTCCTTTTAAGTCATCAATGGCTGGTACTGCTGCAGCTTCTCCTATAGATGGGACGGTAAGCGCAGCCGATTCAAGTTCCTTTGTTCCAAGACGGTGTCCTGCTACATTTATAACGTCATCCAATCGGCCGACTATTCTAAAGTAACCATCAGATGATTCAGTTGCACCGTCACCAGTTACGTATGGCCAATCTCGCCAGTCTTTACTTTCTGGTTTGGCGTATTTTGCGAAATAAGTGTTTATAAATCTTTCGGGGTCTTTCCAAATTGTTTGCATACGGCCTGGCCATGGGTTACGTATACAAATATTTCCAGCACTCCCGCTACCTGGATTAATCACATTACCGTTTTCGTCAAGAATGACAGGGAAAATTCCTAATGCACCAGGCCCACAACTACCAGGTTTCATCGGTTCGGTTCCAGGTAATGTCGCACCAATGAACCCACCTGTTTCCGTTTGCCAATAAGTGTCTACAATTACTGCTTTACCTCTGCCTACAACCTCGTAATACCAACGCCAAACTTCTGGTTCTATAGGTTCACCTACTGTTGTCATATGTTTGAAGTTGTAATTATACTTAGCGGGTTCGTCTGGTCCGGCTTTTCTTAACATTCTGATGGTGGTTGGAGCTGTATGAAATATATTAACTCCAAGTCTTTCTGCTATTCTCCATGGCCTTCCTGCATCTGGGAAAGTTGGAACGCCTTCATACATGACACTTGTTGCTCCAATTGACAAAGGTCCATAGACTATATATGAATGACCTGTAATCCATCCAATATCAGCAAAACACCAGTAAATATCATCAGGCTGTATATCTTGATAATATTTTGATGTTGCAGCAGCATAGGATAAGTAACCTCCTGTGCTATGCTGAATTCCTTTTGGTTTTGCGGTTGTTCCACTGGTATACATTAAAAATAATGGGGAGTCTGCAGGCATAGACTCAGGTTCAGTTGTTTTACCCTTATATGATTCTAATAATGAATTGACTGAATAATCCCTGCCTTCAATCATCGGTGAAGACGATGAATATTTGTCTGGATATCGTTGCCAAATCAAGACTTTTTCAACATTTGTACCATTAGAATTTGCTTGATGTACTGCTTCATCAGCTTTAATCTTATGGTCTAACAATTTGCCGTTACGATTGTAAGAATCTGCTGTGAT
>CAZYCG010000021.1:0-16359 GCA_964645865.1 uncultured Dehalococcoidia bacterium
AGACTGCTTTATTTTGTCCAGCTTGTGGAAATAAATACGAAGGCTTAGATGTTGACACGTGTTTAAAATGCGGAGCACTTAGGTGAGAAAGGTGGTATTTTCCATTTAGACCATACTATCGTGTTGCGTTAATAACAATGATTTGACCGTGGCGAGTATTGAAAAATAGGTCCAAAATACGAATTCCTAAGTAGAAAATTGGAAACAGAGGTAATAATAATCTAGGATGCCTTATAAAGGTTTGTCTGAGAGAACTTCCAATCGGTGTTTTGATAAGGTGTTTCGTAGATTTTGAGTCAACTTTAAACCCTGTATTTGCCAAAAATGAACATAATTCGGATTCATTGAAATAATGGTTTGCGAAGTGTCTTTTACTGTGCCATTCGCGAAACTCAAGAGAAGAATTTTCGGGAAGTAGGCTGTCGACCGAAACTGCTAATTTACCTCCTGGTTTAAGTACTCTGTACATTTCATTTATTGCATGTTTAGGATCTTCAAAATGTTCTAAGCAACTAATGCTTATAATTTTGTCGAATACTTTGTCAGCGAAAGGGATATTTTCTGATGTGCCAAGAAAATAGGATAGGTTACTTTTGTTATGTAAATTTATAGCATATTCCATCATTTGATAATCTGGTTCTAGGCCTATTGTGGTATTGCAATTCTTTGCAATATTTGCCGACCAATACCCATCGCCGCTTCCAATATCTAAAACGATATCTTTGTGATTGATTGACAACATTTTTACTAAATATTTGTATTCTTCTCTCCTATTTAGTGAGAGAAGACTTTTTGCAATTCTATTAAGTTTTAGAATGAACATTGGAATCATACGTCTATACTGTCAAAACCTAATTCAAGTAATTCCGAAACCATTCTTCTAATTCGGAGATCACTACTTTCTATGTTGGACTGAGGCACTTTTAGGGAATATGTTGATTGTTCGCATATTTGTTTTACATGGGAGATTTGTTTTTTTGTCAACATTTATTGTTGTTCCTATTAGATAATCTTGATAGATATCGAACGTTTAATAAGTAGCTCTGCCGCCACTGATATCAAAAGTCGCTGCGGTGGTAAAAGAACATTCATCGGACGCTATCCACCATACCAACTCAGCTAGTTCTTCAATTTTAGCAGTTCGTCCCATTGGTATCTTGTTTACCATATAATCAACTTGTTCTTGTGTTATTTGAGATAGTAATTTGGTTTCTACAACTGCAGGGGTGATGCAGTTGACCGTAATACCTGAGGTAGCGAGTTCTTTTCCAAGGGATTTAGTTAGTCCTATGATTGCTGCCTTAGTAGATGAATATGGTACCATGCCTGGATTTCCTTCTTTACCAGATATCGATGATATATTGATAATTCTCCCGTATTTTTTTTCTAGCATATGAGGTATAGCATATTTACAGAATAAAAATGTACTCCTTAGATTTACGTTATAGGCTCTGTCCATTTCTTCAATTGGTTGTTCCCAGATTTTTCCTGCAATGCCGGCTATTCCTACATTGTTAATCAAGATATCGATTTTGCCCCAAGAATCAATTAATTTAGAGATACTTGATTTTGAAGTTTCGATTTCTTCAACATCTCCTACGTGAATCATAGTTTGCACTCCAAGAGATTCAAGCGAAGATTTAGCAATATTAGCTTGTTCTTGGTTAATATCCACAATCATTATTTTGCAGCCTTCTTTTCCAAATTTGCTAGCTAGTCCTAAACCAATTCCATCTGCTCCGCCAGTGACCAGTACTGTTTTATCTGTTGAATTATTCAAATCTCCTCCCCGATATTCGATGGATATACTGTAGTTTAAAAATTGATCAATTTAATGTAAAGGGCAAATAAATATGGCGGTGTCTTCATACCATTTAAAATCTTGTATTTCCGTTTGCAAAGAATTTTTAGGTATATACGTTTGGTTTGAAGATAAAGCAGCTTCAGAAATTTGATATGAACCAGCAAAAATTACTACCAATAAATAAATATTTAACAAGAATATGATGAATGTTCTTTTTCTTGGAATATTTATCTGCAATTTAGTTATCCAAAAAAAATCCGCATTTTAAAATAGAGTGTTTATTAGTTTGACCAGCAGCCCAAATATTTGGCTCTGTTAGTGCAATTGAATGAATTAATTTGATAATATCATGATATCATCAAATCCAATTACACTTTGTTGATTAATAATTGGAATGTAACCAAATGATTAAAAATAAAGGAAAATAATTATGTTTGTAAGGGCACTGATAGTCCCATGGTTATTATTCATGGTTTTTATGGTTGCATGTGTCGATTTGAAATCTGTTGCTGATTCGTCAATCAGTCGGGAAGATTCAAATATAGTTGAAGATAATATTACTGACTTGAAAAGCCCTGAATTGGAGAAAGCCAAAGGCACTAAGGTAGCACTAGTTGGTTTTTCAGAAGGTGATATAGCGCCGGAATTTACTCTGAAAACTACCATGCAACCTTCGGTTTCTAGCGATCAATTGTTGAATGAATACGATGGGTTATTTATTTTGTTTTATTCTGATTGGTGAATGACGTGTCACGCCGAGTTGCGGCGCCTGTCCGAGATTTCAAAAAATAAATCATCCAAAGTAGGATTTATTATAGTTGCTATTAATCCTTTGGAAAATATTCAAGAATTTTCTGAAGCTGTTACACTCCGAATAAATAATCAGTCGGGACAGATGTTTAGTTATATGGATTCATCAGAGAATGATTGGAACATTGCTTTGCCCTTAGGCCAAATGTTGGCCGATTTTAAGGTGCGCTCTCAATCAACAAAAATTGCTATTGATAGCAACGGGGTGATTGTTTATAGAGATGGCTACGGAAAAGGCGATGAATGGTTATGGGAAACAGTTTTTGATAAATTGGGAAGTTGATTCAGTACAAACAAAATATAGAGGTTGGGATTAATCATGACATCTAAATTGATTTACTATAATGATGCAAGACACTATTACTTGTATGTTTTTGAACCTCCAATGAGTATGGAAGATGCTTGGAGACCAGTAGATGAAGTTCTTGGTACTTCTGTTACCACTCTTTCCTATGGTGTAGAAAGAGAAGATGGTATTTTTTATCCATCCAAAAAAACCATGCAATTTGGAACTGACAGAAGGCCTTTCAAAGGTGAGGCATTGGAATGGAGAGCGTGGAAAAATATGAAGAGCCTTGAAGAAAAAGGACTTGATCCTCTTCAGGTTTTGATTGATAGAGCACATGATAAGGGTCTTGAATTTATGGCAAGTTTAAGGATGGCCAATTGGGGTGGATTGGATCAATCTTTGAAAATCGATATTCCTGAAGGTAGAGCTGATTATATAAATAAAGAAGTAAGGCAACATATTTTTGGTGTATTGACTGAGCTTACAAATGATTACGATATTGATAGTCTTGAAATGGATTTTGCCTTTGTGCCTTATTATTTTCATCCTGATCAGGCAAAAGAAAATGTAGGGATAATCACGGAACTGGTTGAATCGGTTAGAGAGATGGTGTCTAAAAGCAATAATAAAAATCTCCAATTAGGTGCAAGGATTTTACCTACTGAAGAAACGAACATTAACGGCGGTTTGGATCCACGTACTTGGATTAAATCGGGACTAGTCGATTTTGTTATGCCTATGTGGTATCAAGTATTTGAACTTGATCCAGATATGCCTTTGGATTGGGTTATACAATTGTCTGAGCATACTGATGTGGAAATTTATGGGATGTTAATGCCTCATAAGATACAAGAAGGACGAAGGTCATTGTTCGGACAGTGGCTAAATGCTAGTCCAGAAATGATGAATGCAGCTGCGTTAAATTTTTATGATAAGGGTGTAGATGGACTGTGTACTTGGTTTATGAAATGGCCATTAGGCGATAATGAAAGATTAACTTTATCCAATATTGGGGACAGAGAATTACTAAAATATTCCAATAAACATTATGTCATAAGGCGTAACGAAGACGGAGGAGATCCAGAAGCGAATAAACATGGAATGTCAGCTAGTAATTTGGGATATACGTCTGCATTGCCTATGGAATTAAAATATGACGATTTAGGGCAATCAAAGGAAATGGAATTTTATTTAAGTGATGAATTTAAATCCTCAACTGAAATTTTGAATAAAATTACGCTTGAATTGCAATTTAGGGATATGGTTTCTGCAGACGAATTGCTAATTAAGCTCAATGGTAAATCGCTACATGACCAACCTTGTACAAGAGAATATGCTAATGTTACATCACCCTATCAAGGCCAATGGCTAAAATTTAATTTGATGAATCTCAAGCCTGTTAAAGGTAAAAACACATTAGAATTAACTCTCATCAGTCGCCCTGATGAATTGGAGGGCGACATATTGCTTGAAGATGTTGAATTAACTGTAAAATACGGTTCATATCCTTCGCGCCTATAACAAACGAAAATCAAAATTATTAAATGGAGTAAATAATGTCAAAAGAACGGCAATCTAAACTAGTAGGGCCGGTTGTATCCTTACCAACCTTTACTGATGAAGATCATAACTTGTTACTTGATAAACAACGAAAACACATTAGATGGTTGATTGATAATGGATTTAAAAATGGAGAAGGTGTTATTTTGGTTGCAGGTGGTTATGGGGAGGGATATTTTCTTGATGATTATGAATATCATGCTTTGATAGATGTCTTGAAAGATGAGGTTAAAGATGAAGTACCGTCAATGATTGGCATCTTCGATTTAAGTGCTCGAAAAGCAGCGGAAAGAGCAAAATATGCTGCTGATGCAGGTGTTGAGTTTATAGAATTAGGTTTGCCGCATTACTCTTGTCCTTCTGAAGAAGATGTTTATTTACATCATAAATATGTTAGTGATCATGCTGATATAGGGATAATGAGTTATAACAATTTTTGGGTGATGCCATCCCCAGGGTTTGAAATATCAGAAAAATTGATTGAACGGCTAGTAGACGTTGAAAATATGGATGGGTTTAAATGGAGCTCAGGTACAGAAGAACATTACGTAGGAATGTTAAAGAAGTTTAGTGGTCGATTTAATTTTATTGATAATGGTATGCAATCAGCTTTAGGTGCAAGGAACGGAATGGCAGGATTTGTTGATTTTTATGGCAATGTAGCTCCTAGGCTGTCTCGGAAAACGTGGGATTTATTCAAGAATAAGAAATTTGACGAATTGGATGATTTGCTTTACAGGATTCATGCAGGTCCAGCTGAACGCTTAGCTGATGAAAACCCTGGATTCAGTGGGGTAGCAGATGGAACTTTTGGGACTTTACGCTGGGAAGTATTGGGGCTGAAATCAGGACCGGTTTTTCCTTCACAACAAATGCCTTCTGATGCTGTAAGGCACTATACAAATAAGCTATTTAAAGAAGGTGGCTTATTTGATTGGGTTGACTGGAACGATTCAGTTGTTGAATAAAATCAATTATAAATAAGGTTCGAGTCAAATGGAAAGGTTACAGAATAAAGTGGCTATAATAACTGGGGCAGGCTCTGGAATAGGCAGAGAAACAGCTATTCTTTTCGCAAAGAATAAAGCCAAATTGGTCGTTACTGATATTAATACCGGTATCCTCAACGAAGTGATTGAAGCTATAGAAAAAACAGGTGGAGAAGCCATACCTATAAAAAGCGATATAACAAAAGAAAATGACGTTCAAAAAATAGTTGATCTTGCTGTCGATAAATATGGAGGGATAGATATTCTTATAAATAGTGCAGGGGTAAGTGCTAGGAATGCTATGCCAGAAAATGCTGCTGAAACTGATGTATGGAACAAGGTTTTAGATGTTAATTTGAACGGAACATATTTAATGTCTAGATTTGCTGTGCCGGTGATGAAACAAGGAGGAGGATCTATAATTAATCTGTCTTCTATTATTGGATTAGTGGGATATCCTACCGGATTAAATGCTGGAGCTTTTAATCCTTATCCACCATCCAAAGGAGCAGTAATACAGTTAACCAAAAATATGGCGGTAGAATTAGCCTCTCATAAAATAAGAGTGAATTGTATTTGTCCTGGGTTTTTGAAGACCAACCTTACGAAAGCCTATTGGACAAATAATGAAAAATTGAAGTTTTTGGAAGACCGGCATCCTATGGGGAGATTAGGAGATCCTATAGAGGTTGCCTATACTTGTTTGTATTTAGCAAGTGATGAATCTTCATATGTAACAGGAATTGCCTTGCCTGTGGATGGCGGCTATACTGCCCAGTAATTATTAAGAAAATATAGGACGTTCTATTGAAAATAGCAGTTGGTTTTGATCATGGTGGATACAATTTAAAAGAAACTATATGTGCCTTAATAAAGTCATCTGGAAATGAAGTTGTAGATATGGGTGCTTATACATTAGATTCTGATGATGATTACCCAGATTTTGCAATCAAAGTTGCTGAAGAAGTGGGCTCTTCTAACGTATCTAGAGGTATAATCGTTTGCGGAAGTGGTGTAGGGGCGTCTATTGCTGCTAACAAAATAAAAGGTGTTCGAGCAAGTGTTTGCCACGACTTATATTCAGCACAGCAGGGAGTAGAGCATGATGATATGAATGTATTATGCCTTGGTGGAAGAATTATTGATGAAGCCATGGCATCTTCGTTAGTAAAAACATTTTTGAGTGCTGGTTTTTCTGGAGAAGAGAGACATTTAAGAAGATTGAACAAAATCAATGAAATTGATTATAGGTGATTACCCTAATTAATTATATTCAGCACCTATCAAGCACACGATAGGTTTTTGTTCTTTAGTCGATTCTTCAAATGCAATGCTAATACGGTCTAAATCATCATCACCATCAATTAGGTAGTACTTTAGTCCCCATGCGTTAAGAGTTGGCTCGGTATAAATGGCAGCAGAATCTTTTGTGATTCCATGTCTGGTCCATCCTCTGTATCCAACTATTATCACTAAAGGTAAATCTATATCTACAGCTAATCCACGTATCGAATCACCAGATTCAAATAAACCAGTGTTTTGAATCATTACTACTGGTTTCTTACCTCCAATCCAAAGGCCAGCTGCTAATGGAATACTTTCAGCTTCACGACAAATTGGAATTATTTTGATTTGGTTGTTTTTTGAAATTGATTGATACAGAAAACTTGTTTCTGTATCAGGTAACCAGACTACATGTGTTACCTGATTATCTTCCAGCTCTTTTATCATTAGATTGGTCGTTAATTTACTTTGTTCCATTTCTTCTTAAATTCCTTTTGTGGTTGGATTTAGATTATATATCAAAAATAATAATATAATGGTCGATCAGTTATCTCGATGTACCTCAGTACTCTCTGTTGGCTCATATGATATTTTAGATGCGGATTCAGCTAAATCCCAAATGCGCCATTTATTATTTGAAACACCGTAAAATACTTCGTATTTGACTTCGGATTTTGCATCAATAGATTTTGATACTAATTGTATTAAATCATTATGGGTTAGTAATGTTGAAAATTGCCTGATGTCCATAGGTTTATTATATTTGTTCACGGTTCCTATTCTTAAGCAAATTACTGAAATACCAAATTTTTCTGAATAATATTTTCCTACAGATTCACCAAAGGATTTACCGATACCGTATGGGCTATCGGGTTTGATTTTGAAAGTAGAATTTATATGTTTTAATTTCGATACATCGACTTTGTGGTAATTCCCTGCAATTATATCTGAATATGGAGTTTCAAATTCGTAAAGACCCGTCACATGATTAGAACTGGCGTAAATTATACGTGTTACTTTATTTTGTTTTGCCGCTTCGAAGCTATTATAAGTGACGGGAATATTGTTGCTATATATTTGATTCCAATCAGCTTCCAGGTTAGATATACCTGCTAAGTCGATGATCGTGTCTATATTTTCATAGTGGTGTTTGATTTCATTTATGTTTTGTAAGTTAGCTACAGATGTTCTGTTGTCAGATGACTTAGTTACGTCTATACCCGATAATATATAGTTTGATGGAAGATTTTGTAAAAGAATTTGACCTATAAGTCCCGAACTGCCAGTGATTAGTATATTGTTTCGTCTAACCAATTTACTTATTGTTACCTATATTAAATTTGAGCTATGACAATAATATACTAATATAATAGGAAAAGTTATAATAATCGGTTATAATATCACCCTGTATAAATGTATGAGGAGGCTTCTTTTGACTACCGAATTGATTAGACGTATAGATGAAGTGATTAGCAGTAAAAGTCTTTTAAAACATCCTTTCTACCAATCATGGAGTAAAGGAGAATTACCAAAAGAATCTTTGAAGCAGTATGCCAAAGAATATTTTCATTTTGAGGCTATGTATCCAACTTTCCTTAGTGCGGTCCACTCACGTTGTTCCGACCGAAAAGCGAGACAGCTTATATTGGACAATTTGTGGGACGAGGAACATGGCGAAGAAAATCATGTTGAGCTGTGGCTTAGATTTTGTGATGCATTAGGTCTTGATAGAGAAGAAGTTGAAAATGGCCAAGCTTCTCAAGCTACCAAAGACTTAATCGATGAATTTACTCGATTGACTTCTACCAAATCAGTAGCTAGCGGTACCGCTAGCTTATATGCTTTTGAATCTCAAGTTCCAGAAGTAGCTGTATCAAAGATGGAGGGATTGAGTAAGCATTACAATATGGAAAAGCCTTCACAAATAGGGTTTTTCAAGGTCCATAGCACTTTGGATGAAGAACATTCAGAGGCTGAAAGAGAGATCATTAATAATATGGCGGTGACGGATGAAATTGAGGAAGAAGCTATTGTCGCCGTTAAGTCAGCTACTGACAGTTTATGGAACTTTTTGGATAGTGTTTACGAAGTAAAATAAATTATATCTAATTAGTCTATCGAAAACGACGACTCGGGCAAATTTTCTGAGTCGTCGTTTTATTTAAGGATAGGATATATGTATGAATAGTGAACAAATACGCGAAGCATTTTTAAGTTATTTTGAAAGCAAATCTCATTTAAGAGTTCAAAGTGGGTCATTGATACCGGTAGGAGATCCTACTTTGCTTCTTACAACTGCTGGAATGGTGCAGTTCAAACCATATTTTGTTGGCGAACAAACCCCTCCGAATAAGCGATTAACTTCTTCTCAAAAATCTTTTAGAACGGTTGATATAGAAGAGGTTGGCGATAATACACATTTAACATTATTTGAAATGTTAGGGAATTTTAGCATTGGAGATTATTTCAAAAGTGGAGCAGTTGAGTTTGCTTTAGGTTGTTTAGATGAGGCATATGGAATAACAAAAGAAAAACTGGTTGCAACCGTACATCATTCTGATAATGAGGCAAGAAAACTCTGGAACAAAGCCGGTATTCCTCTTGAAAGTATATTTGAGTTTGGGGATGAGGATAATTGGTGGGGTCCTGCTGGTGACGAAGGTCCATGTGGGCCATGTAGCGAATTGCATTATGATTTTGGTGAACAATATGGTTGCAAAAAAACGGATTGCGGGCCTAATTGTAGTAATTATGATGAAAATCAGAAAATGACTTGCACTAGGTTTGTAGAATTATGGAATTTGGTATTTATGCAGTTTTATCATCATCTTGACGGTAAACGTACAGATTTGCCTGCACCTAGCGTTGATACAGGGATGGGGTTAGAAAGGTTGGCAGTTATATTACAAAAATCTAAGAATATTTATGAAACTGATTTGTTTGTTCCTATCGTCAATAAAGTTGCAGAATTGACTGGGCTTATTTACGGTAACGATGAAAAACAAACATATGCAATGAGAGTTTTAGCAGAACATTCTCGAAGTGCTACTTTTCTTATAGCTGATGGAGTCGTCCCAGGAAATGAAGGAAGGGGTTATGTTTTAAGGCGTGTTTTAAGAAGGGCAATAAGGTACGGAATCAACCTGGGCCTAAAGGGAGCGTTTTTGAGTGAAATTGCGGAAGAAGTAGTTAATAAAATGAAACCTGCTTATCCTGAATTGGAAATACATGCAGATTTTGTGTTCAGTGTAATGAAATTGGAAGAGCAAAATTTTCAGCGTACGTACCTTACAGGTTATAGCATGTTAAATGATTCGTTAAAAGATAATGATACTTTATCTGGAGATATAGTATTTAAACTCTGGGATACTTATGGATTTCCAGTTGAAATCACTCAGGAAATAGCTGAAGAACGTAATATTAATGTAGATATTGATGGTTTTAACAAAAATATGCAGATGCAGAAGGAAAAAGCGCGTTCATCTGCTAAATTTGGAGGAGATAGATTTAAGGTCAAAGTGTATGAGAGTTTAGGAGTTAATTCGACTAAGTTTTTAGGATATGAAACATTAAAAACCTCTTCGGTAATTGTAGGAATAATAGCAGATGATGTTGCCGTTGAATCAGCATCCGAAGGAACTTCTGTGGAATTGTTTTTAGTTGATACTCCTTTTTATCCAGAAGGAGGTGGACAAGTTGGTGATGCAGGTGAGATAAATTCGAAATCTTGTATTGTAGAAATAAATGACACTCAAACTGTAATCCCTGGTCTAATTTCTCATTTTGGGATTGTTAACAAAGGAAAAATTACTATTGGGGAAACAGTTGACGCTACTGTAAATTCAATCAGGCGACACGATAATGCCAGAAATCATACTGCAACACACATGCTACATTCTGCTTTACGAGTAATATTAGGTCCCCATGTAAGACAGGCTGGATCGTTAGTAGCTCCCGATAGACTAAGATTTGATTTTTCTCATGTTGCACAAATGACAGATGACGAAATCAACCAAGTTCAATCATTGGTTAATGAAAAGATTCGTCAAAATGCGAGAGTGTTGAGGAGTACAGATAAGTATACCGATGCAGTCAAAAACGGAGCATTAGCATTTTTTGGTGACAAATATGATGATGAAGTCAGATTAGTTGAAATAGCGAATGGTGATAGGTTTAGTTATGAAGTTTGTGGAGGCACCCATGTATCTAATACTGGGGAAGTTGGTTCTGTTTTTATAACCAATGAATCGAGTATAGGTTCAGGTATGCGTAGAATTGAAGCGATTAGTGGTCGCAAAGCTGAACAATTGGTTGCAGAAACTTTCAAAAGACAAAAAGACATTTCTAGATTGCTGCAAACTTCAGAACAGGATTTACGGAATAAAATAGAATCAGTACTTCAAGAATTTGAAGATTTAAAAAAATCTCATAGTGATTTACAAGGAAAATTGTCGAAAGCTAGTGCTGAGAGTTTACTTGACCAAGTTAAAAATCTTGATGGCGTACCTCATATAGGAGCTATATTAGAAGTTACGGATTCTGACCAACTGCGTGAAATAGGAGATTGGTTAAGGGATAAAATGGGTAGAGGAATCGTAGCGTTAGGAGCTATTTTAAATGATCGGCCTAGTTTAGTAGTAATGATTAGTTCGGATTTAGTAAAAGAAGGATTTGATGCCGGTTCGATTGCACGTTCAGCTGCAAAATTAATGGACGGCGGAGGTGGTGGAGGTGCTGCTACAGCACAAGCAGGAGGCAAAAATCCTGATGCGTTAAAATCTGCAATAGATGAAATTCCTAAACTAATTATTGAAACTAAAAGGAAATAAATGGCCATTTTAGGTTTAGATGTTGGGGACAAGAATACAGGTGTTGCTTTAAGTGATGAATCCGGTATTATTGCCTTTCCGCTAGATACTCTCACTTCATCTAATGACAATATATTAGAAATAAGAAATTTGATAGATGAATACAATGTAAGAAAGATAGTTGTAGGTATGCCATATACCTTATCGGGGAATATTGGTGCTCAAGCTAACAGAGTTGAGGAATTTATAGAAAAGCTTAGTGCTAGCATTGAATTACCTGTGATTAAAATAGATGAGAGATTTACAACACAAGAGGCTAAGAGAATCACGAGCGAATATAAAATTAAGCGTAATAAAAAAAAGGTAATTGGTAAGTGGACTGATGATGCATTAGCCGCTTCGATAATTTTGCAGAGTTATTTAGATTATTCCAGATAAAAGTGGAGAGCCGTCTTGAGACTTGAAATCAAATTAATTGGTTACCCGTTAGAACATTCTATTTCTCCGGTATTTCAACAGGTTGCATTAGATGATTGTGGCATAAAAGGAGATTATATTGCTTGTTCAGTTCCTGAATCTATGCTTGCAGATGAAGTAGAGAAAATTAGGGCAGATTTTTGTTTAGGAGCAAATGTAACAATTCCATATAAAGAAAAAGTTATTCCTATGTTGGATAAAATCGATTCAGTAGCATCAAAGCTAGGGGCAGTTAACACTATTGTAAAAGAAGATAATCAGTTAGTGGGATATAATACGGATCTTTATGGATTTACAAAGGGTTTGATTGATTACGGCGGATTTAATCCTGATGGAAAGAAAGCTTTGATTTTTGGAGCTGGAGGTGCTGCAAGGGCAGCAGCTTTTGGTTTAGTCGATCAAAATGTTAGTAGTTTAACAATAATTAACCGTAATTATCAAAGGGCTCTATCACTTTCAAATGAATTAATTAGTCATGGATTTACTTGTTTTGCGGAATCACTTGATTACGAAAATATACAAGATATTATTGCCCAATCTGATTTAATTGTTAATTCAACTCCATTAGGAATGGATAAACACAATGAAGAGCGGATGTCTATTTTAAATTCCAATAAATTAAGGAAATCTACTTATGTGTATGATTTAGTATATTCACCGATTCAAACGCCTCTTATCGCGCAGGCAAACGCAGTTGGAGCAAAGACACTTGGAGGATTGCCAATGCTTATTTACCAAGGTGCTTCTGCTTTTACGATGTGGACAAGTCGTGAAGCTCCTGTAGAATTAATGTTTGAAGCTGCAAATAAAGCATTGAATATTAAATAAAGCTGTTAAAAATGGAAAAAACAAACATATTCCTAACAGGGTTTTCAGGTACTGGGAAAAGTACAGTAGGTCGGCATTTATCCAAAATGCTAGGATGGACTTTTGTAGATACAGATATGCGTATAGAACAGCAAAAAGGTACAAGTATAAGTAATATTTTTGAAGAAATAGGTGAAAAGGATTTTAGAAAAATCGAATCTGCAATTATTGGGCAAGTCTGTAACGCGCAATATCAAGTAGTTGCTACTGGTGGTGGATTGGTTTTATCCGAATACAATAGAAGATTAATGTCCGAAAATGGCATTCTAGTTTGCCTAGAAGCAGGAGTGGAAACTCTCTTTAGTCGATTGGGTGGCACTAAACCAAATACCAAGAATAAAGAAATTAGACCATTACTTGAAAGTTCTGATTTGAAGTCTAAAATAATTGATTTGAAATCTGAAAGGCAATTTGTATATTCAATGTCTGATTATACAGTACATACAGATGATTTAACGGTAGATGAAGTATCGACTATTATTTACAGAAATTGGAAACATTTTCAAAAGAAAAATGTATTATATTCGTCGTGGGATGCTGCAGGTTTAGTAAATACTTCGGAAACTAGTTATCCTGTATGTGTGGGTTGGGGTATTTTAGACACCATATCTGAAAAAATAAATAGTGTTTATAATAATTCAGTTGTTTATTTGATAACTGATTCAGGTGCCAATAAATATGCTAGAAGAGTGCAAACTGAACTTGAATTAGCGAACATTCGTACTCATTTGTTCGTAATGGAAGCAGGAGAAAAATATAAGACACTCAACACTGTGAGTATGATTTATGATTGGCTTGCTGAATTGAAAGCAGAAAGATCTCATATAGTTATGGCTATAGGTGGAGGTGTTGTAGGTGATTTAGCTGGGTTCGTGGCTGCTACCTATCTGCGGGGAATAAAATTTATACAGGTTCCCACAACCTTACTTGCGATTATGGATTCTTCTATAGGTGGTAAAACAGGAGTTGATTTAGATAGTGGTAAAAACCTTGTTGGGGCATTCTATCAGCCTATTTTTGTATTATCTGATGTTGAGGTTTTAACGACATTACCGCAGCGTCAATTGGTTTCTGGATGGGCAGAGGCTTTAAAACATGGTTTGATCAGAGACGAAGGTTTGATTGATGAATTTGAAAAAAATGTAAAAGATGTGTTAAATCTTGATAAAGAAATAACTACTGAACTTATCAAGCGAAGTTTAAATATTAAAGCTAAAGTAGTATCTTCCGATGAACATGAATTGTTGGGGACTCGGATAATGTTGAATTATGGACATACAATAGGCCATGCTATAGAAACAGCAGGCCAATACGAAAAACTTTTACATGGCGAAGCCGTTAGCATTGGTATGATGGCTGCTGGATATATAAGTAATGCATTGGGTATTTTAACTGCGGCACAGTTTGAAAGACAAAAATCTTTACTGCAAATGTATGGCTTGCCAGTTAATGTTGAAGGAATTAATTTCACTGATGTAAAAAATGCTATGTTGCTTGACAAAAAAACTTTGGACGGTTCGATTCGGTGGGTTTTACTGGATGATATAGGACATTCGATTGTGAAAAGTGATGTTTCGGAAAAACTTATAATCGAAGCTCTAAATTCGGTTATATTATAGGTTTCTATTGGCGATATGACTTGTTTTAAATGTGATAGGTTTTCAAAATATGATTGAGCATTTTATAGTTGAATCTATTGATGATAATGCCCGCGCGGGCATATTAAAAACTAGCAGGGGATACGTGGAAACACCTGTTTTTATGCCAGTTGGAACTTTAGCTTCTGTTAAATCCCTAGACCCATTTGATTTGAATGAGCTAGGCGCTTCAATTATATTGTCAAACACCTATCATCTGTATCTGAGACCGGGGATTGATGTTATAGATGGATATGGCGGGTTACATAAATTTATGTCTTGGAATAAGCCAATATTGACTGATAGTGGAGGGTTTCAAGGATTTAGTTTGGAAAAGTTTCGGAAAATCATAAAGGATGGGATACAATTCAAATCTCATATAGATGGTTCAATTCATGTTTTTACTCCTGAAAATGTTATAAATCACCAAGAAAAATTGGGGTCCAACATAATGATGCCTATAGATGTATGTGTGGCTCCAACAGATGATGAACAAGATGTTCTTGAGGCACTTGAACTTACTACAAAGTGGGCCGCAAGAAGTCTTAAGGCTAAAACAACTAGCGAAAATATGTTATTCGGAATTGTCCAGGGAGGTTTATTTGAATCATTAAGAAGACGTTCTGCAGAACAATTATTGGAAATGGAATTTGATGGATATTCGATTGGTGGTTTGAGTGTAGGGGAATCAAAAATAGATATGTATAAAATCGTTGATTATACCACTCAGATTCTTCCCGATAACTTGCCAAGATATTTAATGGGTGTAGGGTCTCCAGAGGATCTTGTAGAGTGTGTTGCAAGAGGCATAGATATGTTTGATTGTGTTTTGCCAACTAGGATAGCAAGAAACGGAGCTTTATTTGTTGATTCAGGTAGGGTAAATATCATCAATTCAAAATATAGGAAATGTGACTTGCCAATTGAGCAAAATTGTAAATGCCACACCTGCACAAATTTTTCCACTGGATATTTAAATCATTTATTTAAAACCAAGGAATTGTTGGGCTATCGCTTAGCAACAATCCACAATTTACATTTTTTAATGAAATTAATGAATAATATAAGAACATCAATAATCGAGAATGATTTCAAAAATTTCAGGGAAGATTTTATTGGGCGTTTCATTCCTCCTGATGAATCAACTAGGAGAAAGCAAAAAGAACTTTGGTTAAGTTCACATTAATTAGATTGGTTGATTGATTAATTCAACGAATCTTCTGGATTTCCTAAAAGGTTTTCCAATGCTTTTAATTTTTTATTGTCACCTCTGGCCTTATACAAATCCATTGCTTTGTTGATATCCGATGCGCCTTTATTCAGTTCTCCTCGATTCAGAAATATTATTCCTCTATTTCTATATGCGTCAGCATATAGGGGGTCTAGCTGGATTGATTTATTTAGGTCTTCCATAGCTAAATCGTGTTGTTCCAAGTGATGATAAGCTAAACCTCTACCATGGTACGCTAAACTTAAATCGGGTTTTAGTCGCAATACTTTATTGTATTGGTTAATAGCATCTTCATATTGAGCAGCCGATAATAGATTCACTGCGGACATATATGGAAAAAGGGCGTCTACGTTAGGTTCAGTTTCAACAGCTTCGGTTTCTTCAATTTTGACATCTACAGCAGTTGAACTTAATTGTTGAGTATTAGAAACATCATCTTGAACATCCTCGGTTTGCGAGCAGCTCGTAAGTAAGGTCACTATCAATATTGGTAATATCAGATTTTTTACTGTAAACATTTTTCGGTTAAAACTATTCAGCTATAGGCTAATTTCTTGACTCTAATAAAGTATACTTAAACTTCAAAGTTAGGTAAATATAATT
>CAZYCG010000021.1:16459-19407 GCA_964645865.1 uncultured Dehalococcoidia bacterium
AATTTCTTGACTCTAATAAAGTATACTTAAACTTCAAAGTTAGGTAAATATAATTAAATTTAACTAAAAAAGGAGTTGCAGTTGATAAAAGCGCTTGATGGTAAAACTCCAAAGATTCATAAAGATGCTTTTGTAAGTGAATTTGCTTATTTGGTAGGGGATATTGAAATAGGGGCTTATTCCAGTATATGGCCTGGTGTGGTTATTAGAGCAGATTCGGGTAAAATCACAATCGGGGAAAATACATGTGTTCAAGATAATAGTGTTATTCATGGTGATGCTGATGTAGAGATATGTGATTATGTAGTTATTGGGCATAGGGTTATGTGTCATGCTGCAATTGTAAAAAACAATGTGTTATTAGGTAATGGTTGTGTTGTTAATGATGGTGTGGTTATTGAAGAAGAAAGCATTATTGGCTCTGGAGCTATGGTTATAGAGAACATGAAGATTCCTAAAAACTCTTTAGTTTTAGGTGTGCCTGGCAGGGTAAAAGGCGAGATTAAAGAAAGACATATTGAGTTGATAAAATCGACTTCTATGCATTATGTCGAAAAAGGTAAATTATATAAATCACAAGGATTGATGTAGATATTATTACATCTTATCTGGTGCAGACATGCCCATAAGTTCAAGACATCTTTTAAGAGTAATTTTGGTAGCGTTGACTAATTGCAGTCTTGCTTTAGATAAATCTTTTTCTTTTACATCATTAGATATAACTCTGCATTTTTCGTAAAAGCTGTGAAATCTATTGGCGAGTTCTAAGCTGTAATGAGGTAAATGATGTGGTTGTTGATAGAGTGCCATAGAATCAATTAATTCAGGTAGCATCAGTATTTTGTTGATGAGTGATATTTCAGGATTCGATTTCAATAAAGTCAAATCATATGTTGAGTAATCAAGGTTTTGTTCATTGGCAGTACGCAATATGTTTGAAGTTCTGGCATGGGCATATTGGATGTAGTAAACAGGGTTTTCGCTTGATGAAGTAGTAGCTAAATCCATGTCAAATTCCATTTGGCTTTCTGGTGAACGGGTTATAAAAAAATATCTGCATGCATCTTTTCCAACTAAATCAATAAGTTCTTTCAATGTAACCAATTGGTTTTTTCTTGTAGATAATTTAATTCGCTCATTTTGATTTTTGATAGATACCATTTGAGTTGTAATGATATTCAAGTTGTCTGGGTCTATACCTATAGCTTGCATCGCGCCTTTCATTCTTTTGATATGTCCCTGATGGTCTGCGCCCCATATATCTATTACTAATGCAAATTCTCTTTCTTTGAATTTGTTGTAGTGATAAGCAATATCAGTCCCAAAATATGTTGCAGTTCCGGATGACCTTACAACCACATTATCGCGGCTATCGTCAAATTCGGTTGAAGTGAACCATTTTGCACCATCTTTTACAACCAAATGCCCTTCCTCTTCCAAAATCGCTAATATTTTTTTGTATTGACCTTTTTCATAAAGACTTTTCTCACTGAACCAATTATCAAACTTTATTCCTAGGCCATCTAATTCATTTTTAATGGTTTCTATTGTGATTTTAAGTCCTTCGTGTCCTATAATCTGAACTATATTTTCTTTTGAATTTTGATCATATCCAATCGATTCAGATATAGTTTTTGCTGTATCGATTAAGTATTCTCCGTGATAACCATCTTCTGGTATATTTCCTTCTTGGTTATTAACTTGTAACCATCGTGCGTAAACACTTTCAAAAAATTTGGACATCTGGTTTCCAGCGTCATTGACATAGTATTCTTTTTGAACGTCAAATCCAGCTGCTTTCATTATATTTGCCAGAGTACTTCCAAAAACGGCCCCTCTGACATGCCCGACATGTAATGGACCGGTTGGATTCACACTGACAAATTCGATTTGTACTTTCTTGTTTTTACCGGATTTAGTTTCCCCATATCGTTCATTGCCTTTTATTACCCTATTTAATTCTTTACATATCCAATCATGGTCAATAAACAAGTTGATAAATCCTGGTTTGGCAACTTCTATTTTTGAAAGTATTGAAGATTTAGGAATATTTGATGAAATGAGTGTGCCAAGTTCCATTGGAGCCAATTTCAGTTTTTTGCAAATTTTCAATGGCAAGCTTGTAGCAAAATCACCATGGCTTAAATCTTGAGTTCTTTCTAAAAAAACATCTTCTGATGTTATAGATTCATTACCTAAACCAGTCACGGTAGATTTCAAGGCTGTTTTTAATAGATTTTCTATTTCTGTATAAATAGTCATTTGTTATTTAATTCGGCTATTAATCGATAAGAATTGACTCTATCTTCAAAAGAGTAGCAATTTGTTACAATTCCAATATCCTTTGTCTTATATTTTTCAGATACTAGCAGTAACTTTTCTTTTACTTGATCAGGATTGCCATCTACATATCCTTTGGTAAATTGTTCCATAAAATTCTTTGCTTGATTTGTTAGAGGAAATTTAGATGCTTGTTCTGGTGGCAATAATCCGCGGTTGTCGTATTTCATAACGCTAGAAGCCTTATTTACATTTCTGCTGCTACCTATGTAATCACATTGCTCTTCTGTGGGAGCACAAAGTGCTTGTACCGCTACGCTAAATTTAGGAGAAGCATAATCTTTGGATGGTTTGAAATGTGATTGGTATATTTCTGAAACCAATGGACCATGTTGAAGATCACCAAAAAAATCTGCGAAACAAAATGGTAAGCCTAAAATCGCTGCAAGTTTAGCACTATAATCACTGGAGCCTAATAACCAAATTTTAGGTTGTGTTTTTGAGTTTGTTCCTGATTGGACTTTTATGTCTGCAAATGGATGTGTACTATCGGCGGTATCTTCAGACAAATAATTTACAAGATCTATTATTTGTTGGGGGAAAGTATCGGAATTTGGTTGTGTTTTAGGGTAGGATAGTGCAGCAGCAGTTTTGCGGTCGCTTCCTGG
>CAZYCG010000022.1:0-18636 GCA_964645865.1 uncultured Dehalococcoidia bacterium
AAAATTCTGGTCGGGGTGACTGGGCTCGAACCAGCGACCTCCTGCTCCCAAAGCAGGCGCGCTCCCAACTGCGCCACACCCCGCACACAAAAAACCTTAACAATTATTTCAGGGTTCCTGATTACCACTAATTTCAATGTTTGATATAGAATTTTACTACGAAAAGCTATTATATGTTAAGGGATGTTCAGTTTATGAATAGATTAATTGTATAACGATTGGAGTATTTTAAGGCGAGTAATATGTTATTAAGGCTTAAATATTAAATATTTAATACTAAAAAGAGGCGTTTATAATAATGGACAATAGAATATATGGAATAATTGGGGGAACTGGATCAGAGGGAAAGGGTATTGCCTTGAGATTATCCAGTATGGGATTAAATGTAGCAATTGGCTCTAGGGATAAACATAAAGCTAAATCTGTAGCTCAAGAAATATCAAAAATCCTTCCAGAAGCCAAACTTGAGTACGGCTTAAACTCACTGATATGCAAAAATAGCGATATATTATTTTTGGCAACTCCATATACTGCACAAAAGTCAGTTCTACAAACCAATGTAAATCAATTGACTGAAAAAATCTTAATTAACGTTGTTGCACCAATAGATTTTAAAAATGGTAAATTTAGTGCATTATCCGTACCTGAAGGATCAGCTGCCAAACAAACACAAAAATTGCTTCCGCAAACTAAAGTAGTCTCAGCCTTTCAAACTATTAGCGCGACACATCTTGCTGAAATAAATTCAGAAATTAAATCTGACGTTATCGTTTGCAGCGATTTTGAAGATGCAAAGACATTTGTTATAAACCTGATAGCAAAAATCCCAACTTTAACTCCAATTGACGGAGGTGGCCTCGAAAATTCTGTTTACGTTGAAAACTTTACAGTCCTCCTATTGAATATAAATAAACGGTATAAAACCCTTTCATCAATAAAGATTATAGGTGTTTAAAAATATATGTTATTCCGCCAAAATAGTGTTCCACTAAATATAATTTCTTGGTTTAGCAATTTATTTCTATCTGCTTCAGTTTTCGGAGTAATATTATATATACCGGCGCCAGAGACTTACAGCCAAGTTGATGCACCAATCATTTATGAAATCAATCAACAAATCAACTTTCCGTATCATATTGATTTAAAATTAGAAGCTACGTCCCAAAATGAAATAACTGATATCGTTTTTTACTATACTTTTAATGGCCAAAACACTGTTATTTATGGCAAACCAACTTTCGAACCAGGCAAAAAAGTTGAAGTTCACCACAAAATTGAAACTAACAATGCCCGCTATCTACCACCAGGGTTAATCATAACCTGGTATTGTTTAATCACAGATTCTCAAGGGAATTCGATTGAAACAAAAAAACAAGTATTCTCTTATCTTAATCCAGACCTAAAATGGGACAAACTCGAGTCTGAAAATTTTAATATTTACTGGCATAACAACAACAAAAATATAATTACGCGTGTTGTTTCGCAAACCAACATTTTATTAAACAAATCAAAGAAAATATTTGATTTTAAAGTTCACCCCAAAATAAATGTAACAGTCATTAGTAACGACCGCAAAAGCATGCCTCCGATATCAAATAAAGCCTCCTCAACACATTTATATTCAGGTTTTGCTTTCCCAGAATACCAAACTGCAGTTATTAATAATCCTAACAAAGAATTACTAACTCATGAATTAATTCATATTTATTTAGACCAAAAAGTGGGAATTTACAAACCTTTAGTACCTGCTTGGCTTAATGAAGGCTTAGCCAATTATTTTGCAAATAATCGAACAAGTATTAAAGACAATTATGCCAATGAAACTTGGTTTAAGCTAAAAAACATGCATAATGTACCTGGCAAACCAAATGATGTCCGTAAATTTTACTCCCAATCTGAAAAAGTTGTTACTTATTTGGTTGAATCGTATGGTGAAGAAAAAATGAATCAACTTCTTGGAGAATTATCTAATGGTCAAAAAATTGATCGTGCCATTTTGAAATCTTATGGGTTTAGCATTGCCGAGCTAGATTCTTTATGGAAAACGAATTCGATATATTCGCCTCAAAATCAAATAGATATTAAACTCATTTTCACTGTAATCATATTAACATTTATTTTTGTATTTACATTTGGAATTATAATATTGTACAAAAGAAAATCGAATTCGAATCTAATCTCTTGAAAACCAGAGTTTAATTTGTGTTAATCAAATTCATGTTTTACCAAAACTAAAAATAGTCCCTTGAATAAAAATAAAGGTTCAAACTCAATACTGATATACGACGATTTATTATCGTCATATAAAATAAAAGATAACCACCCAATGCAACCTGTAAGATTATCCTACGTTGTTGAACTTTTGGAATCATACGGTATTTTTGCCACTACAGGTATTACTATGTCTAAACCTGAAACAGCTATAGAAACCGACCTTCTTACTTTCCATACACCTAGATACATAAATGCAGTCAAAAATCCAGCCTTTAAACCAAATCAAATGGGGCCTAACGAGTTCAACATTGGGTACGGAGATAACCCCATTTTTTCAAACATGTATTCCATAGCAAGTTTAATCGTTGGGTCTTCAATATTTGCAGCCAAACAAATATATTTAGGGAAAAACAACGCTGTATTTAATATAGCCGGCGGGCTCCACCATGCTATGCCCAATAATGCCTCGGGGTTTTGTATATTTAACGACCCGGTCATTGCAATTAATAAGTTATTATCCTTTGGGCTTAAACCCGCATACATCGACATAGACTGCCATCATGGTGATGGTGTTCAGCACGCATTTTATGATACAGACCAAGTGTTAACAATATCAATTCATGAATCAGGAAAATATATCTTTCCTGGTACTGGTTTCACTGACGAAATCGGTAAAGGCAAAGGTAAAGGATATTCAGTAAATTTACCACTTCACCCTTATACAAACGATGACATTTATATTGAGGTTTTTGAAAATATAGTTCCAAAATTAATTCAGCTTTTCAAACCTGATGTGATTGTCGCACAGTTAGGTATAGATACTCATTATTCTGATCCACTTACTCATTTATCTTTGACGACCCAAGGGCATTCTAAAATAGTTGAAATGATTAAAAATCTTGGACATCCTATATTAGCTTTAGGCGGTGGCGGTTACAACTTACAAGCAGTATCTCGTGGCTGGGCAAGTGCCTTCGCAGTATTGTCAAATTATTGTTTGCCGGATAACATACCTGACACATATAAATCAAAGCATTCCGTATCTACTATTAGCGACACACAGCAACCAGAACTATCATCTTATATGGATAAATACGTCCATAAGTTCGCAAAACAAAGCCTTATGGAGATAGAAAATTCAATCTTGCCTATATTAAAAAACCCTCTTTGAAACTCTTAGTTTAAAACCCGGCCCTTTTATCGCAAACGTATAAAAATTCCTCTTTGTTAACATACCTTCGTAGGTTTTCTTTAAATATATCAAGTCTACCTTTCGCCATTTCTTTACTATAAGCCGAAGCATGCGCAGAAATTATGCAGTTATCCATATCCCAAAATGGACTATCATCATCTATCGGTTCTTTAGCAAATGCATCTATAGCTGCTCCAGCAATAGAATTATTCAATAATGCTTCAGCTAAAGCGTCTTCATCCACAATTCCTCCTCTTGAAATAACTACAATATGTGCATCTTTCTTCAATAATCCTATCCTTCTGGCATCAATAAGATTGCTTGTTTCCTTAGTCATAGGTGCAGTTACAACAAACCAATCCACTTTAGAAATTAGATCGTCTAGCTTATCCATTCCCCATACTTCTTTCACCTCAGGTATTTTGTCGACTTGCCCAATATCAACCGCATAAACCTGCATTCCAAACCCGTGAGCCCTTCTAGCAACTGCTTTACCTATATCACCCAAAGCCAATATACCCATTGATTTTCCAGTAAGTTCGATAAATGAATCAGCATATTTATATGTGTCCCAACGATGTGCTTTTTGATCATCCCATTGTTCATTCAATCTATGCGTTATCGTCAACATCATTCCAAGTACGTGATCCGCCATGGGATTTGCATGAGGACCACGACAGTTAGTAAGTGTCACGTCTGAAGAGGCTAATCCAGAAACTGCTTCGGTTATTCTGTCTATTCCAGTACCAGGACAATGTATCCATTTCAAATTATCAGCTTTATTAAAAACCTCGTCTGATGGCCAGCCATAATATATTTCTGCATCCGGCACATATTCTAATTCTTGTTCAATAGTTTCAGCGAGTTTAAACTCTACATCAGGATATAATGACTTAAGCTCTTCAAAAAACAGTATTTCTTCAGATCCTGGTGTTCGGGTCCATAAAACTTTCATATTAGTCTCCTAGTTAACGAACTATATTTGTACCACCATATAGGTTTAAATACGGATTGTATATTAATGAACTCGATTTGCAACAAATTATACTTGGTTTATTCATTAGTACCCCTCCCACTAAATTTAATCCCGCTATCAATTTCCCCATGAGACAGTATCAAGATGGTTTATTCAAAACATTCTGTAGTTCATTTATTACTTCTGGATGTTCTTCTGAATCTAAAGCTGAACTCAACTGTACGCTTGTAATATGGTCTATTCCTATACTTCCTAAAGCCCACACAGCATGAACCCTGACCACAAAACTTTTATCCGAAACTGTTTCTAACAATGGGATAATGGCCCGTTTATCCTTCAAATTACCCAATGCTACGCAAACATTTCTTTTTAGACCTTCTAATTTCGTCCTTTTAATAGGACTATTTTTGAATTTAACTCTAAACTCTTCCTCATTGAGGGAAAGTAGAGGCAAAAGTTCAAGCGCATCAAAATCGTGACGCTTATTAAAATACTTCTCTTGCGACTGCGTTACCTCGCTATTAACCGGACATACATCCTGACAAATATCACAACCAAAAACCCAATCTCCAACTAATGGCCTGAGGTTTCGGGGAATCACTCCTTTCAACTCGATAGTTAAAAATGATATGCACAAGTCATTATTGATTATATAAGGAGCTTCTATAGCACCGGTCGGGCATTTTTCAATGCAAAGTTGGCAATCACCGCAGGTTTTCAAATTTGGTTTATCTGGAGCAATAGCCAAATCTGTGATTATTTGTCCCAAAAACACCCAGGACCCGTGCGATGCGGTCAAAATATTTGAATTCTTACCGAACCAACCAATCCCAGATCTTTCTGCTGCAGCACGATCATTCATAGCCCCATCATCAACAAATATTCGCCATCTAAATTCTTTACCGACTAGCTCTTTAATTTCAGCAACAAATAATTTTAATCTTTTTTTTATGACATCATGATAATCTAATCCCCATGCATATCTCGCAACTTTACCCCTTAATTCACCATCATTATATTTTTCATTATCTTTATAGTAACTAATAGCTACTGAAATTATCGACTTACATTCAGGCAACAATTCATCTGGTGTATTAGCAAGCATAGCTCTATCTTCTGTAAACCAAGGTAACCCATCCATTAAACCATTTTTCACCCTATCTTTAGCTGATAGCTGGTCGGTCTTAAATTTGCCTACACCCGCAATCCCAACATCATCAAATCCTAGATTCTTTCCGATCGATTTAATATCATTTTTTAAATCTTTCAATTAACATAATCCTTTATGCAAATAGGCGAGTTTAACCAAATAAATTATCCTTTATTAAGCCCTAATAATCTATCTATTTTTATAAAGGTTGGTTTGACACCCTAGGTTGATATTAATAATTGTTGACTGGACATATAAAGTTCTTCTATAATTCCGCCCATCCCGAATCCGTTAGGGTTATTAATGATTGCAAACAAACATAACAGATTAAGTCCAGCATATGGATTCGATGATATATCTATTGCGCCTGGCTCTTTCACAATTAATCCAGACCAAACCCAAACTACTTTCACAATCGGCGGCCATAAACTTGAAATCCCTATCATAGCCTCTGCAATGGATGCTATAGTGTCTACTTCATTTGCAATAAAACTCGGAAAATTAGGAGGTCTTGGGGTACTAAATCTTGAAGGGGTAATATCTAGATATTCTAACCCTCAGGAAGCAATCGATAAAATAATCAATTCTAGGCCAGAAGATGTGATTCCTATATTCCAAGATATTTACTCCCATCCAATCAACAATAATTTAATTGGCGATAGAATATCCGAAATCAAAAGTATGGGTATAACATGTGCCGTTTCAGTTACACCTGCCAACACAAAACGATTATCCCCATTAGCTATTGAAGCAGGTGCTGATATACTTTGCGTCCAATCAACTGTAACAACCGCTCGCCATGAATCTAAAAGTATAAAAGGCCTTGTTTTCAATGAGTTTTTAAAAACAATAAATATACCAGTTATAGTAGGCAACTGTGTTTCATATGAAACGACTCTTGAATTAATGGAAACAGGGATAGATGGAATATTGGTTGGAGTTGGTCCCGGCGCAGCTTGCACCACAAGAGAGGTTACAGGAGTAGGAGTACCTCAAGTTACCGCTACCCTTGATTGTTCAGCAGCTAGAAATGAATATCACAAAAGAACTGGAAAATACGTTCCCATCATCACCGATGGTGGAATCAGGAATGGCGGCGACTTATGTAAAGCAATTGCATCAGGAGCCGATGCGGTAATGATTGGAACACCTTTCGCTCAATCAAACGAAGCTCCGGGAGGAGGATATAATTGGGGTATGGCTTCACCCCATCCAGCTTTACCTCGAGGCACAAGAATAGAGGTTGGAGTCAAAGCTTCTCTTGAACAAATACTTTTTGGTCCTAGCTCTATAACAAATGGAACAATGAATCTAGTTGGGGCATTGAAAGCTTGCATGGGAATGGTAGGTGCATATACTGTTCAAGACATGCATAGAACCAATCTAGTGCTTGCTCCTTCTATTAAAACTGAAGGCAAACACTTACAGCAAAGTGGTTACGGAGCACCTTAGCGCAGAATTCTTTTTTAATATTTTAAACCGAAAGCTCTATTACCCTATTATTTCCTAAATCATCCAAGTGATATTCGAATATATCGATATTCTTGTTTTTGGCAATTTTTTTAGATATTGAATCTATGCGTTCTGGTGAAGTTTCAAAAAAAGCTTTGCCTCCATCATTTAGTATCTGGCAAGTTGACTCAATCAATTCTACCGATTTTTCCCAGCCTTCCATACCACCATATAACGCTAACTTAGGTTCAAACAGTAACTCCGGTTGAACTTCAAACATTTCTTTTTCGGATAAATATGGTGGGTTTGCCAAAACTAAATCGACTTCGGTAGCAAATCCTGTCAATCCATCCAAACATATCAAATTTACTGCCTGATCAACATTGTGAGCAAAACAATTGATCTTAGCTACTTGTAATGCATCAATACTAACATCTGTAGCATATATTATAGCGTCAGGAAAAAATCTCGCTAAAGCTATCGCCATCGCTCCGCTACCAGTACCCAAATCAAGTATTTTCAATTTTTGGGGTTTACATGATTTTGACTTCAAAAATTTTATTGCTTTATCTACAATAATTTCAGTTTCTTGCCGTGGTATAAGTACTCTACAATCCACATATAAATCTAGTCCGTAAAATTCACGATAATTACAAATATATGGCAATGGTTCTCTGTTAATTCTTCTTTGAATTAACAGATTTATATTTTTTATTTCCGCTTCGGCTATATTAGTTTTAAATTCAGCGTAATATTGCTCTTTACTAATGTTCAATGCTTTACAAATCAACAATTGAGACTCAAGATAATTCTCTGCTATGCCCGCTTGTAATAAGCGATGGCTTATCTTTACCGAAAGGTGGTCCAGTCTCATTTTTCTAGATTGTTTAACTTGATATTTCTCTCTTCATCTTGCAATCCCACAACAAAATCATCTATAGACCCATCTAAAATCTGATCTAATCCATGTAATGTTAAATTGATTCTGTGATCTGTTACTCTATTTTGAGGAAAATTGTAAGTTCTGACTTTACCAGACCGATCACCAGAACCCACTTGCGATTTTCTGTTAGATGCAATTTGATCTTCATTTTTTTTCGTTTCAATCGCCAATATCCTAGCCCTTAAAACAACCATTGCCTTTTCTTTGTTTTGAAACTGAGACCTCTCATCAGAGCAAACAACTACGATTCCTGAAGATTTATGAGTAATCCTTACAGCAGTAGCAACTTTTTGGACATTTTGACCTCCATGTCCGCTGGAATGAAAAATATCAATTTTAATATCTTCTGCTTTTATATCTACCTCTACCTCCTCCGCCTCAGGCATTACAGCAACAGTAGCTGCAGATGTATGTATTCTTCCGCTAGATTCAGTCAAGGGAACTCGCTGAACTCTGTGGGTTCCTCCTTCATGTTTGAGCGAAGAATAAACATTTTCCCCTTTTATCAAAAACACTATTTCTTTTATGCTTCCAATACCAGTTTGATTGCTACTTAATATATCAATCTTCCAACCCTTTAACTGTGCATACCTAAAATACATTCTATATAAGTCTGCGGCAAACAAGCCCGCCTCGTCTCCGCCTGTACCTGCTCTAATTTCAATAACCACATTTTTCATATCATTTGGGTCTTTGGGCAAAAGAGCTAACGTCAATTCTGATTCTAATTCCGCTAATTGTTGAGTTAATTCGGATATTTGATCTTTTGCAAATGCCACAACGTCTTGATCTTCTTCTTTAACCATCTGCTGAGCATCATTCAAATCATTAACCGTAATCTGATATCTTTTACCCAAATCTATTATTGGACGCAACGCAGCATGTTCCCTTCCTAGAGTTTCCATCTTATCCAACTGTTTAGATATTTCGAGACTAGACAAAGATGACTCTATTTCAGCAAATCTTCCTTGAATGTTTTTGATTCTTTCCAGCATATTATGTATATTTCTTTCCTATATTAAATCTTTTCTTTTTATCTTAGTTTTGAGCTGAAATTTCAGACACCTTTCTTTTGTAAGGCCGGGACTACTTCTTTTATCATCAAGCTCACACACGAATTCCATTTGTCTTCAGGTAACCACTCATGTCCCATCATCAATAAGGTTCCAAAACCTCCTACTAAATGGAACAAATCTTCTAATTTTTTAATGACTGTTTCTACACCGCCAACAATCCATACGTTGTCAATTAAATAATCTATCGTGACATCACTATCATGCATATCAGGGTTGGTTTTAATCAAATCAAAAACTTTATTTTGTTTCATGTTTTGAAAAAAATATTGTTCGTAATCTCGTTTCAACACTCCTTCTTTGGCATACTTTCTAGCCTCTTCGTCAGTTTCAGCAACAAAAACATCCCGTGCTATTCTCCACTTAGTTCTATCAGGTAAAACATTTGCCGATTTTGCACCTTCTTCAACTGCATCCCAATGGCTTCCCAAGGTGTTAAAAGGCACTATATTTATACTCATCGGAATATATCCCCTCTGGCCTGCCAGCAGTAGTGTATCTGATTTTTGAGAAACCCCGGCAACTGCTATCGGAGGATGAGGTTTTTGATAAGGCATACAGTGAAACCTAAGTCCATAATTATCATTTGGAACCGGTATTTCAAATTGCCAATTGCCAATTTTATACTTACCTGGAACGGGATCATCCCATATTTTCAAAATAATGTCCAAGGCTTTCTTAGTTATTTCTCGATGTTCGCCCTTAGATGGGTCCACGCCAAAAACAGTGAAGTCTCCCGGGAATCCACCAGAACCAATACCCCATTGAAATCTTCCTTTAGCTAAATTATCCAACTGGGCAATTCTGTGAGCTATCGTAAAAGGATTATGATTCGGCATACAGGTTACACCTGTTCCTAATTTTATATTATCGGTAAGCGCCAATGCCATTGCAATAAATTGATCTGGTGCCGGGATATTTTCCCATTCAGCAGTGAAATGTTCTCCTATCCATGCTTCATCATATCCAAGCTCATCCAAAAGTAAAATTTGCTGCAAGTCATTTTGCAAGGTATTTGACCATTTAGAACCAGGTGGATGAAGTGGCATCGTAAAATACCCTAGTTTCATTCTTATCCTCCAATTTACATTTCATACTAATTCACAAATTTTAAACACAAAAACCCAGAACAACTTCGAATAATAATCGATACAATGCTAAATCGCCTCTACTAAATCGATTATTCTAAATTTAGACCTTTCGCTAATATCAAGGCAAGTAGATTGTACTCCCAAATTTTTAAATATTTCTATCTCGGAAAATACCTGTGCTTCCGTAATTTGGGCAAATTTCGAATAGTCTTGATTTGCATTAAAAGTAGTACCATTATTGACCAAAAATATACTATGTGCAGGTTTCAAACCGCCTTTATACATTTGTCCATTAGAGTGAAGATACCCCGGCCCGATTCCCAAAGTAGTCGCTAATTTATATTTATCGCCGATTTTTTTTCGTAATTTTTCCAAGTGTTCAATTTGTTTATTGTCTTCAGTAATAAATGCAAGCAAAGCAACATAAGATTTAGAGTTTATTGATGACAAAGTGGATTTAATAATGTTTAAATCATCACAATAGTCAAACTTTAAATTTTCTTTGGTTTTATTAAGTATCCTGTTTACACTGACCTTTGTTTTTTCTACATCTGGTTGATCAAAAGGATTTATTTTTAATAATGCTCCTAAAATAGCGATTACCATTTGCCAAAGAAAAAATTGTCCTCCAACGAAATGAAATTCCTCAATTTCAATCCACAAAACAGGAAATTTGGCATCAATCAACTTTTTAACATGTAGGTCTTGAACTACATTTTCTTTATCACCAGATCTAAAGTAAATAAATATCCTATCTTTCAAATAACTATCAGTTTCCAAAAACGGTTCATTCGTGATTGGAACCAGTCCTATATTATCTTTTCCTATACTCTCGGCTACCAATTGTTCTAACCAAGAACCAAAGGAATTTAATTTCTGTGGCATAATAAAAGTTAGTTTGTCCACCCCATTTAAAGAACAGGCTCCTAGCAATGAAGCAATAGTTGAAGCTAAATTACAATTTCCCATTTCACTTGATTCCAATTCTTTTTTCATGTTAATGGAAGCCTGAGATATTAAACTCGTATCACACCCCATCAAGGCAGCAGGTAATAATCCGAAATAAGATAAAACTGAATATCTACCGCCCACATCTGTGAGCCCGAAAAATGTCTTTTGGAATTTATCGTGAAATGCAATTTCACCTAGATTGGTGTCAGAATCTGTTATAGCAACAAACAAATTTTCATGTAAACCAGACCCAGTTATTTTTTTCAGATGTTCGTATATCATCATGGTTTCTAGAGTAGTACCTGATTTCGAAGCTATAACAAATAATGTTTTTCTACTTTCTACAATTTTTTGAAACAAGTCTATTGAAGACGGTAAAGTAGAATCACCGATAATGAAATTTTTTGACGCATCTTGTCCAAGGCAATCGATTATCGCCTTTGCACCAAGAATACTCCCTCCCATACCAACCAAACAAATACTTTCATATTTATCGCATAGGGCTGAAATGAATGAAATAGAATTTTCGGATAGGAATTTAGATTGTTCAGGTAAATTTAACCAACCTAAACTATTACTTGCTACATCATCATTTATTTTCCATAAAGAACCATCTTTATCCCAAATTCTTTCCAAAACCTTTTTTTCATCTATGAAATTTAGGTTATTACGATATTCAACATCCAAACTTTCAACATTGAACATCCTTATAAAATTATCGTTCATCAAAGTTATGAAATTCCTTTTTATTAATCCTGATTGTAACTTTTTCTAAATCTGTATCCCAATAAATGATAGATCTAAATCCCTTGTATCTAACTTCATTGTAAAATAAAATCAAATAGTTGTTTTTCAATTCTAAATGTAAGGCTAAAATCGATTTAAGCTTTTACGGTTATTTTTAAACCAATCTAAACGAATAGTGATTAATTGAGTTCTTCTATAACCACATAGACATAATCGTATACTCATATTATAAATTATGTGAATTGAAATAGTTTGATAAATCTAAGGATCTTTATAAATGTTTGATTTAGTAGACAACAAACCTGATTTCCCAAAATTAGAAAGAGATATTCTCAATTGGTGGAACAAGAATGATATTGTTTCCGAATATCTGACCAAAAATAACGACTCTAAAAAAACCTTTTCTTTTATAGATGGCCCTATCACTGCTAACAATCCAATGGGCGTACATCATGCTTGGGGTAGAACATATAAGGACCTTTTTCAAAGATATTATACAATGCAGGGTCACGAACAACGTTATCAAAATGGATTTGACTGCCAAGGTCTTTGGGTTGAAGTTGAAGTCGAAAAAGAATTGGGTTTTAAATCAAAAAAAGACATTGAAGAATTCGGTGTAGAAAAATTTGTAAATTTATGCAAAGAAAGAGTAAAGAAATACTCCGGCGTGCAAACCGAGCAATCAATCCGTCTAGGATATTGGATGGATTGGGATAATTCTTATTTCACTATGTCAGATGAAAACAATTATGCCATTTGGGATTTTTTAAAAAAATTGAATTTGAAGGGAAAGATATATAGGGGAACCGATGTTGTACCTTGGTCAGGCAGGTCTGGAACTTCATATTCACAAATGGAAATTATTGAAGGAAGAAAATTAGTTGCACACAAATCAGTATTTGTAAAATTCCCTTTAAAGGGTCGTGAAAACGAATATATTTTAGTGTGGACAACTACTCCTTGGACATTAACTTCAAACGTTTGCCTAGCCGTTAATAAAGACTTAGATTATTTGAAATGTAAACTTTCTAACGGAGACACGTATTATCTTGCAGCTGAAAACTTAAATGCTCCTAGATTGGAAAAGGAATTTAAGTCGGATAAAGATTGGATAAAAGGAGTGCCCAAACTAAAACCAATTTCACAAATATTCAATGAACGCGGCGGTTACACGATAGAACAAACATTAAAAGGTTCTGATTTAATTGGTTTGGAATATAATGGCCCCTTTGATGAACTAGAAGCATCCTCTATTCACGGAGGACATCCTTTCACAAATCCTGACCTACAATCAAAGGAAATTAATGCAATTAAATGTCATCAAATTATTGACGGAGGCAAAGATTCCTTGGGCAACGAATTTGTTGTAGCCGGAGAAGGCTCGGGCATAGTGCACGTTGCGCCTGGATGTGGAGATGCTGATTACAAAATAGGAATCCGCAAAAATTTAGTTTCTATCGCTCCACTCGATGAGGAGACTAATTTCACTAAAGAATTCGACTGGTTAAACGGCAAAAATGCAACTGATTCAGAAACAGTAAATCTGATAATTGATAATTTAAATTCTAAAGGTCTTCTTCTTCACTCTGAATTATATCCGCATGTTTATCCTCATTGTTGGAGATCTGGAGATGAACTTGTTTTTAGATTAGTCGACGAATGGTACATTAATATGGATTGGCGGTCTGAAATTAAGGAAATTGTCGAAGAAACTAATTGGATTCCATCCTGGGGTAAAGAAAGAGAACATCAATGGTTAGACAACATGGGAGACTGGATGATCTCGAAAAAGAGGTTTTGGGGATTAGCGCTGCCAATATGGTGTTTTGAAGACGGTTCATTCCATGTCGTAGGATCCAAAGAAGAATTAAAAGCTTTGGCTGTTGAAGGTTGGGAAGAATTTGAAGGCAATAGCCCTCACCGCCCATGGATTGATAAAGTCAAAATCAAGCACCCTGAAACTGGATTGATTGGAACTAGAATTCTTGATGTAGGAAATCCTTGGCTGGATGCAGGCATAGTTGCTTTTTCAACCTTAAATTACCGAACCAACCGGGAACACTGGGAAAAGTGGTACCCAGCAGATTTAATTTCTGAAAGTTTTCCAGGCCAATTCCGAAATTGGTTTTATTCATATTTAACCATGGGCACCGCTCTTGAAAATAAAACCCCAACTAAAAATATATTTTCCTATGCAATGGTTAGAGACGAATCTGGAGATGAAATGCATAAAAGCGCAGGAAATGCAATCTGGTTCGATGACGCCGCAGAAGAAATCGGCGTTGATGTTATAAGATGGTTATATGCCAGACAAAACCCAGAATTCAACCTGAGATTCGGTCCTAAGTTAGCTGATGAAGTAAGACGACAAACTATAATCCCTCTTTGGAATATATATAGTTTTTTTACTAACTACGCTATTTTAGATGGTTTTACTCCTCCTGATAAATTTACACAACCAGAATCTCCCAATTTAATGGATAGATGGATTATTGCAGAAACTAAATCTGTGTGTTTGGAGATAACCAAGAGGTTAGAAAATTATCAGCCTGACAAAGCAACAATAGCAGTCGAAGATTTCATAAATTTACTTTCAAATTGGTATGTGAGAAGGAATAGAAAAAGATTTTGGAAGCCAGGAAAGTTCGGAACCGATACCCCATTTGATAGTGACAAACATTTTGCCTATCAAACTCTTTATTTCGTTTTAGTTACTTTGGCAAAAGCTATTGCCCCAATCGTTCCGTTCATTACGGAGTTAATGTACCAAAATTTAACCAAAAACACTAAATGGGGGAAATCTAGTGTGCATTTGGAGCAATATCCTATATTCAAAAATAATACTGAAAAAGACGTTGAACTACAAAATGCAATACGTACCGCAATGAAAATCTCCAGCTTAGGAAGAGGCGCTAGAAGTCAAGCATCAATAAAAGTGCGACAACCGCTTAATGAAATCAAGGTGATTGTACCAGAAAAAATAAATAACGATTTAATAGAAGAAATTGAATTGGAAGTAAAGGAAGAACTTAATATCAAAAATATTATATTCTTACAAAATCATGCCGAATTATCTGCCTATATGGATTTTAAAATTGAGCCAGACCTAGGTATCTTAGGTCCTCAATTTGGTAAAAACATAAATCAAATAAAATCTGGAATCGAAAAAAGTGATCCGATTGCACTATATTCCTTAATTCAAAAAGGGGTTGAGGTGGAAATAGGGGAATTTTCAATATCAACAGCAGCACTAAAAACATCTACGACTGACAAAGAGGGATATTCCTCAAAATCAGATTTAGGATACACAGTAGTACTAAGTACAAATATATCAAACGAACTATATCTTGAAGGTCTTGCTAGGGAATTTGTACATAACATTCAAAATCTCAGACGAGACACAAAACTGGAAATATCGGACAAGATAAATGTGATGTATACCGATTCAGACGTGCTAAAAACAGTCATTGAAATACATGACTCCTATATTAAATCTGAAACCTTATGTGAAAAAATTGAAAAAGTAGCATCGCTCCCTAAAGTAGCTTCTACTGAAATGTCAATTAATGATGCAAAATTATTAATAGGACTAGAAAAAATAAAATGATTTTTCACTAACAAGGCCGGCTACCTAATACTACGGTTGCCTGGTATGATTTATCCTCTCGAATATATGTGACAATTGTTTCGTCCCCCGATTTTAAAGACCACAATTTGTTTAACCAATCTTTCACGTCTGCAACTGAACTTTGGTTGATTTCGATTATGATATCCCCTAGTCTAATCCCTGCATCATAAGCTGGTCCTGCTGATGGCATATAAGAAACAATTATTCCCTCTTTAACACTAAGTCCCAAATCATTGGCTACTGCTGGTGTTAAATCAACACTAGCAAAACCCATAAGAGGCCTTTTAACGCAACCATTTGTCATTAGGCCGTCAAAAATAGGGGAGGCTACATTTGCACTAACTGCAAAACTCAAACTTCTTCCTTGCCGTAATATAGCCTGATTAATCCCAATAACTTCTCCTGACAAATTTAATAATGGACCCCCACTATTTCCTTCATTTATAGCAGCATCCGTTTGTATGAGATCGTAAAAATCTCCTTCCTCAGACCTAATAGTCCTTCCAAGTGCACTAACAATTCCTATAGTAACAGTAGGGCCACCTTTTAGCGCCAATGCATTGCCTATCGCTATCACCCAATCTCCAACTCTCAAACTCTCTGAGTTTCCTATGGGTAAATATTCAAGATTTTCTGCCTGTATCTTTAAAATGGCTAAATCAGTTACAGTATCTCTGCCAATTAGCTCGGCGTCATACGTCTCACCATTTGGCAAATATACTTTAATTTCACTAGCACCTTTAACAACGTGATAATTAGTAGCAATATATCCATCGGGTCTAACTACAAAACCAGATCCGTTACCTTGGTCTTCAAAATTATAGAAATACCCTTTCACCAAAGATGTTGTACTTATCGTCGCCACTCCAAGCTTCGCCTTATCAACAATATCTGCTATTTGAGGAAGTCCTGTTGAATTTTGATTCGAGGTTTCTGGACTCGTTTCAACAACCCCTGATACAAGATTTCTTTCATTTATTGAAGCTTGGCTATTTTCGTTTGAATTAGAGACATCAGATTCAGGAGGTTTTGCCTCAGATAAACTACATGATAATAGCAAGTAGAAACTAACGATAACGAACCCAAGCCTAACCTTAGTTAAGTTGTCAAAAATAGAATTACTGATTTTCATTAAATCCAACAGTTTTCAATTTAACTCTCCAAAATCCACTTATTATTGATTTAAATGTAATATGCTCAATATTCTCTATATATCTAGCATATCGTGAAGTAATTAATGCTCCAACTAAAACAATTAACGCTGACACATACACCCAACTCAATAAAGCCAAAACCGCACCAAGCGATCCATAAACTAAATTATAAGTTGACGGAAAGGTTCTCATGTACCAAACAAATCCCCAATTACTACAATTAAAAGCAAGAGCCGCCAAGAATCCCCCGATCCAAACATCGGAAAATCTTACTTTTGTATTAGGTAAATATCGATAAAACATAATAAATATGGTGCTCGTTACTATAAAATACAATATTGCTGTTAAGCCTTGCCAAACCCAATCTTGATTAAAGTTTGTGTCAGTTAAAATAAGAGAAATGATATCCACAAATAATATTAAAATCGGCAAGCTAAACATAACGAAGAGCATTATTATCCCAGCACCAAGTGCCAATCCTATATCTATTAATCGTTCCTTCAAAAACGATCGTGGCTTAGTTGCCCCCCACAGATAATTAATACCTTTTCTTATTGCAGCAAATACGGCCGTAGAAGCCCACAACAGTCCTAATACCCCAGCTACACCAGTAATGGTCCTAGATTTAATTACAGTAGAAACCTCTCTAGAAATAAGGTCACTTGATATCGGTAAAACATCCGTTATTGCTTGAACTAACTTCGTTACATATTCAGTATCATTATTGCCTATCATAAAACTCAATACCGATATTACAGCTAGTATTAAAGGAAATATCCCAAATAATGTATAAAAGGAAATTGCTGCGGCAATGTAAGGACCATTTTGAGACATAAAATCATGCACTACATCAGCACAAAATAATACCAATCTAATAAAAGGCATTCATCAATCTCCCTGTAAATTTGTAATATAACGTTATTTGTATCTAGTGTATTACAAATTAAATGTTTTTCAAAAACTGCGCCTTAATTTGTATGTGTGATTAATCCCATGATATAATCTGTTGGTTAATACAAAATTGGAGTTTTTGCCGTTGTCTCAAGAAAATTTACGTTCATACGAATTGATAGCCGTCTTTAATCCAGAAATAACTTCAGACAAAATGGATGATAGGACGCAAGAAATTGCTACCTTTATTGAATCACAAGGCGGTGAAATATCTGCAAAAGATAATTTGGGTGTAAAATCATTAGCCTATACAATAAATAATCAAAACGAAGGTAATTACGTCTTGTTAAATCTAAATACAAGTCCATCTTCAATATCCACTTTAAATAAAAATTTAAATGGCCAAGAAGAAATATTAAGGTTTTCTATAATAAAAACAAATTGAATATAAAATATTCACTTTGGAGATAAATCGACTATGCTTAACAAAATGACCTTAATTGGAAACGTAGGAACCGATCCAGAAATGCGTTACACACCAAATGGTAATCCTGTGACGTCTTTCACAGTTGCTACAAATCGCCGATATACAACTGCAGAAGGAGAACAAAGAGAAGAAACAGAATGGTTTACAGTTTCTGCATGGAACCGTCTTGGTGAAACCATTAACCAATACCTAACAAAAGGTCGTCGAGTTTATGTAGAAGGAAGATTAAAGAGTTCAACTTGGACCGGCAACGATGGAGAAACTCGATTTAGAAACGAAATTACTGCAAACCAGATATTGATGCTAGATAGAGAAAGGTCCACAGAGGACGAACCAAACACACAAAATCAACGCGAAACAGGAACTTCTGCTACCGAAGCTGGTGGAAATGTAGAAGATTTACCTTGGTAACCGAAGGAGTTAATGAAGTTTGACAACAACCGATAGACAGCAAGGAAATAGAAATTATAACCGTAGACAAAGGTCGAAGTTTTTTGTTAGAAGAAGAGTATGTCAATTCTGCGTAGACAAGGTAACTGACATAGATTACAAAAACATACCTCTTTTGCAAAGATATATGTCTGAAGGTTCAAAAATAGACTCTAGAAGAAAATCCGGCGTCTGTGCAAAACACCAAAGAACCTTAGCAAAAGCAATAAAAAGAGCTAGACAAGTAGGTATGGTTCC
>CAZYCG010000023.1:0-11628 GCA_964645865.1 uncultured Dehalococcoidia bacterium
TCCCTACGACCCGAGTACATCATTTCTTTTGTTTCTTCATCACTACGGCTCATTTGCGAAGAATGTTGCAATAATGCATTAATTGAAGTTTCCATATGATCGCTTACATCAACCCATAGATCAGGGTCAGGAGCACCTATTATCCAGACTTCACTTACTTTGTGGGGTTCATACCCCTCTTTTAAAAGTTCTGGGAATGAAAGGTGGTCTCTTGCTGTGGGAAACACAGCGGCCATCGCTGCTTCTCCCGCTGCTATATGGTCAGGATGACCGAGTCCATAGTGACTATTAAGATTACGGGCAGGATACGTAGTAATCAAGACATCAGGGCGATATTTTCGTATTTGTCTAGCAATATCTTTTCGTAGAGACAGTGAAGGTTCTAAAATACTATCTTCGTAGTCAAGAAAGGTCACATCTTTTAGCCCTAAAACGCGCCCAGCTTCAATTTGTTCATTTCTCCTTATAGCGGCTATTTCTTCGGAGGTGATATTTTCGTCTCCGCTACCTTTGCTTCCATTTGTGCATAAAACGTAATTGACGTCCCAATTTTGCGAACACAATTTTGCTATTGTTCCTGAACATCCGTATTCAGCGTCATCAGCATGGGCTACAACAACCATCGCTTTCTTTGATGAGAGATTAGCAATTTCATTTTGAGGTACTTCTTTACTTTTTGGCATGATATAAATTCCTGATTATATTAGGTGGGTTAAGTCTATCAAAACCGCATACGCATCGTCGATAAACTGTATGTCTTAATTAAACAGGTCAAAACATCTTGCTAATTCGTCTCTATTAAATCTCGGGAATTCTACAGTTCCTTTTTTGGATGTTAACAATATTTCAGATTCTTTTTCAGTAACATATCCGATGTTTTTACAGATTATATTTTCTTTTGATAAAGCTGCGATAACATTGTTAACATCAGAAGGGTTTAATGTTGCGATTAATGCTCCAGAACTAAGTAGGCCTAATGGGTTTATTGAAGTAGCTTCGCAGCAGTCTAAAGTGATTGGAGAAATAATTAAATCTTCACTGTTTACAACTACTCCTACGTTAGATGCTGTAGCCATTTCAATAATGCCGGTTGAAAGTCCTCCTTCAGTTAAATCATGCATAGAATGTACTTTAGCTGTGTTGAGAATTGTAGAGACATCTTTAATGACACTAATACCGGGTTCAAATAAATAATTCTTTCCTGCGTTGATGGTTGTATTCGAAACTCCATTGTCAATTAATACTCTTTCTAAATCGCGACATAAAATTGAGGTGCCCTCAATACCAATACCTTTAGTTAATATAATCGTGTCTCCAGGTTTTGCTCCTGAGGTCAAAACTGCTTCTTTTTTCTTGACTTCACCCAGCATTGTTCCAATTGCTATTGGTTTAGAAATTGAATCTGTTATTTCTGTATGTCCGCCTATAATTGTCACATCGATTTTTTTACAAGCATCCACAATATCATCGAATATTCTTGATATTTCTTTTGAATTGGTATGAGTTGGAAATAGTAAAGTTGTTGTTAGCCATTTTGGTTTAGCTCCAGTTACCGATATATCATTGGCATTTATATTAACTAGGTACCATCCAAGCAAATCTGTCGCAAAAGTTATAGGATCAGTTGTTATAGCCAAATATTTATCTCCAAGGTCTAAAAGAGCAGCATCCTCTCCTATCTCCGCACCAACTGCAACTCGAGGGTCGCTAATGTTTATTTTATTAAGTAAATTGTTGAGTAATTTTCCTGGTATTTTCCCTGGTAGCAGATTGTCTTGTTTATTGTTCATGTTTTTATATTACGCCGAACATTTGATTTTGTATTTATAGGTATTTTGAACTATTGATTTTTGTATAGTACGATTATTGCTATAAATGTTAATTCAGATTGATAGAAATTGATAGAAGCTATATTTTTTGATTTATATGGTACGTTAGCTGGGTTTAAGCCTTCACGGTATGAAGTGCAATCAAATGCTTGTTCTTATTTTGGGATACATCTCACAGTTGAGGGCGTAATAAAAGGTTACGGGATGGCTGATGCTTATATGAGCCATGAAAATACAATTGCTCCATTAAGATTGAAAAATCCTAAAGAGAAAGATGATTTTTTTGCAGAGTATGAGCGACTCGTATTATTGGGGGATGATGTTAAAGTTGATTCTTACAAAGCATTAGAAATTTGGCGTAAAATCCAAAATATCCCTCATGACATTGTTTTATTCGATGAGGTAAAGCATTGTTTGAAACTGTTAAAAAGTAAGGATTACACTTTGGGTTTGATATCCAACTACAACAAACGAGGCTCATTACTTTTAGAACAATTTGGATTAACTGGGATATTAGATTTTGCCGTTACTTCGCTAGATGTAGGTTTTGAAAAGCCAAATAAGATTATTTTTGAGCATGCTATAACGATGGCTGATACATTAGCAAGCAATATCATCTATGTCGGAGATCAAATAGAATCCGATGTTATGGGTGCAATTAACGTTGGGATTAATCCAATATTGATTGATAGAGATGAAATAAATACCAAATGGTCGAAATGTCCCGTAATAAATGATATCGCCCAACTAGATGGCGTAATCGAAAAAACCTTTACAATTTCTGATTAGTCGTAGAATTTCTTAAGTCTGCAGCGAAATTAGACTGGTTAATTTCAACTTCGTCCATCCTAATGAAATGATCGTCATTAACCGACCTGATTAATTTAGCCTTATCACACAGGCCTATTGGCAACAAATTGTTATCTATAGCATATTTTTGTTCTACTATTGCGCCGTAAACATTATTGCCTCCTTCACCTTCCAAAAGTTCTTTTGATGATATGGGCTTTTTAGCTCTTGCTACTACCTCACAAGTTTGGTTTTGAGGAGAGCCAGTTGCTTCTTTATAAAGGTATGCTTTGGCTACGGATATTGGAGTTTCCATACCAACAAAATGGTAAGGCCTCCACATAACAGCATATTTACCTGTTGAATCAGTAGGCACACCATATTCTTTTATGCAATTCCTCAAATATTTGCTGTCAGTTGTTATTACTATAAAAACGCCCCATCTTAATGAGTTTATAATTTCACTTCCGTCTCTATTTAAACATGAGATAACTTCTACGACATTGTTTTTAGATAAAATACCCCCTTCCGATTTTGGGATAAGTATTGATGGAATATCGTTAATAGATGCAGGTGGAAAATGCATTCCCGGGACATCAGGTACCATGCCGGTCATATTTGCTACAGAGCACATTTCCACTGCGGATTTTGTTCCGTCTAAAAATGAGTTGTACATTTTGGGATTGAGTTTGCTTTCCTTGAATTTATTTTGAGAATATCCGTATCTTTTGTAAGCATCATCAGGTTTTGCTTTCCTATATTCAGGTAGATATTTGGTTCCTTTCCCTGCGGTTACAACTTCAAATCCCGTGCTTAGAGCCCAATCGTATAATTCTTCAATCAGTGCTGGTTGGTCACCAAATGCCAAAGAATAAACCACATTTTTGGAAAGTGCTAACTTGTTAAGTATTGGGCCAACTAATACGTCGGCTTCGACATTTACCATTATCAGGTGTTTTTCTGATTGAATTGCTTGATAGGCATTATATGCTCCTACTTCAGGATTGCCAGTAGATTCGACAATGACATCTAAGTCGGATTCTAGTAGAGATGAAAAGTTGTCAGTTACATCTATAGTGTTTGTACCGGTTTTTTGCGAGATTTGAGATTTTATAGAAGTATCATTCAGGAGCTCTTTAGGTATGCCTGCATTTACTAAATTGTTGATCGCCGATTGGGTATTTATATCACAAACTAATGATAGTCTCATTCCAGTAGTCCTGAATATTTGAGATGCAGCCATTGACCCGAATCTTCCGGACCCAACTAGCCCCACCTTAATCGGATTTTGGATGTTTTCTAGATGTTCCAATAATTTTCGCATTTTGCACCTTCTAACTTTGCATTACCGAATCAGTAGCAGATTTTGTTTCTAAATCATGTATAAGTTCTAATAATTGGCGGAGAGTTTTTTCAATCAAATTAAAGAGGTTCACATTACTTTTCACTGAAAAAATTATCTGCTTATTTCCAATATGAAAATTATTGCCCAATAGATTTTTTATCGGGATTTTAGCAGCTTCTAAATCGTAGGTAAAAAATAGAGTGATTTTATTTTCATTTTGAGTTATTGCATTTATCATTAATTTTCCGCAGTATATTTTAAGTATTTTCACCGACAACAAATTTTCAAGTTGGATTGGTAGGGGACCAAATCTATCACGCATTTCATGTTTGATTTCTGCTAATTCTTCAATGTTTGTGTGACTTTCAATCCGCTTGTATATTTTCATTCTGCTCTGCAAATCTTCTATATAATCATCGGGTATGTTTGATGGTAAATGTAATTGTATGTTTGCCGGGAAATTGAGGTTTGATTTATGTTTTTCAATATTTTTGTCCCCAGATTGAATATTTTTTGATCGTAGAGTCTCTACTGCATCTGAGAGTATTCTATTGTAAAGATCATAGCCAACCGATTTCATGTGTCCGCTTTGTTCAGCACCAAGGATGCTTCCTGCACCTCTAATTTCTAAATCTTTCATTGCTAACTTAAATCCAATTCCAAGTTCATTGGCACTTATTATGGTTTTAAGACGTGTTTCAGAAACAGGAGATATCATTCTAGGCGGTGTTAATAGATATGCATAAGCACGTTTAGTACTTCTTCCAACTCTGCCTCGGAGTTGATAAAGCTGGGATAATCCAAAAGAATCAGCGCGATTAATGATAATGGAATTTGCGTTGGGTATGTCGATACCAGATTCGATTATCGTTGTACATACTAGAACATCGATTTCCCCACCAGCGAATTTAAGCATTGCTTTTTCAAGTTCATTTGGAGGCATTTGTCCATGTGCAACTAAGACACTACATTCCGGGACAAACTGTTTTATATCATGTGCAATTTGGTCTATGCTTTGTACTCGATTATGAACAAAAAAAACTTGGCCTTTTCGGTCAATTTCTCTAAGGATAGCCTCTCTAATTAATTGTTCGTTAAATTCAGCAACGAAAGTTTTAACAGGAGTTCTATACTCAGGAGCACTTTCAATGATGCTCATGTCTCGAATACCTGACAGTGCTAAATTAAGTGTTCTTGGTATTGGTGTTGCAGTTAAAGTCAAAACTTCTACTTCAGAACGGAATTTCTTCAGTTTTTCTTTGTGGGCCACTCCAAATCTTTGTTCCTCGTCTATAATCACTAAACCTAGATTTTTGAATTTCACATCTTCTTGAATGATTCTGTGTGTACCTATACAAATATCTATTTGACCAGCATGTAGTTTCGTTAAAATAGTTTTTTGATCTGAAGGTGATCTTAATCGACTAATTATATCTACCGATATCGGATACGGACTTAACCTATCACTGAAGGTTTTATAATGCTGTTGTGCAAGTACAGTTGTGGGCACTAGAATTACAACCTGCTTATTTTCCATAACGGTTTTAAATGCAGCTCTTACTGCAATTTCAGTTTTACCATATCCTACATCTCCACAGATTAATCTATCCATAGGACGCTTACTTTCCATATCTGATTTCACATCTTCAATTGCTTTGATTTGGTCATCAGTTTCTTTAAAAGGAAAACTGTCTTCTAATTCAAGTTGCCATTTACTATCAAGTTGATATTGGTGTCCCTTTGCTATTTCTCTAGAAGCATATGTTTCTAAAAGTTCTACTGCCAATATACTTGTTGCCTCGGCTACCTTGGCCTTTGCGTTTACCCATTGCTGGGAACCTAAACGTGTTAAGTTAGGAGGTGTTGCGAATGGGGCAAGATATTGAGTAACTCTTTCAACGTGTTCGGTTGGTACGTACAGTTTGTCTCCTTCCGCATATTCAATGATTAGATATTCTGCACCGGAATTATCTGAATCGGATTTTCCAACACCTAAGAATTTACCAACTCCATGGTCTATATGTACCACATAGTTATTAGGGATAAGCTCATCTAAAAACTCTTTATTTCTTGAAATGCGTTTAGGAGCTGCTCTGATTTGCTTGGTGCTACCAAAAATTTCATAATCACTCAGTACTACGATATTAGGAGGTAGGATAAACCCCTCATTCAAAGTAATATTTTGGGTTGGTATGATTGATACTTCGTCAATTTTATTTAATGAATTTTCAGAAGCATGTATTTTTGAATCAATATTATGTTCTTGTAGAATTTCTGCAAATCGAGTAGGTGACGAAGTCAGTGCTAATATTTGTTTGTTTTGGTTAAAATATTTTTTGATAAGTATTGGTAGATCTTTGTTGGAATTCATAAATCCTATTGTGAAAACATTAGGTTTAAGATTATTTTTGATAGAATCGGCTTTCTCCCAAGGAGATATAGAATTTAACGAGAATTCTTGCTTGATAAATTCACTTATATCCTGCCATCTGTGATGTAGATCAGGAAAATTTAAAGGAATTTCACCCCTATCAATTTTTAGTTGACGTAATTCACTATAATGAGATTCTAGATTTTTCACCTGTTCTTGAATCTCAGAAGGCCTATAAAAAATTATTTTGCTGTTTGGATTAATGTAGTCTAGTAGATATCCGTCGCATAAAATCGTGCTGTAAAAATTTATTTCATCAAATTGCAACTTGTTTTTAATAGAATTGATTTCGTTTGTAAATCTTGTTCGGATTGACTCTTTGCAGTTAGAAAAATTCAAATCATCTAGCAGGTTAATTTTTGATTCGTCATTAGCAGCAAAAAGAAGTGTTTCATTAGCGGGGCAAACCGTAATATTATCGATTGAATTTACGGACATCTGTGTTTCTGAGTCAAAAGAACGTATGTTATCTACATTATTACCATAAAATTCAATTCGATGAGGAATTTCATTTTGAGGAGAATATAAGTCTAATATGCCGCCTCTTTTATTGAAGTATCCAGGGGAATTTACTATTGGGGTTGAAAGATAGCCTGCGTCTAATAATCTTTCAATTTGGTCAGTCATTGACAATTTAGAAGCTATATTAAGGTTATGTGTTAATTCAATAAATAACTTTTTACCCAAAGTTTTTTGTTGCAATGATGATACGGAGGCTATAATTAATTTCGGGGAATTAGGGGTTTCTGTAAGGCTAGATAAGAGTTGCAGGCGATTTTGAGTTACACTAGGTTCTGGTTTAGTCCTTTCGTAAGTCAATGAATCTGATTCTGGAAAAACTAATATTAAGTCAGAGTCATTTGCCCATACTTTGATTTGTGAAAACAATTTGGATGCTTGGGCTTCATCCGGAGTAATAATAACAACATCTGTTATCAAATCTTTCCAAATGGCATAAATAAAAAAAGGTGTTAATTGATCTGGAACTACACTATTGGTATTTATGCTACCGTGGATTGCGTTTAGTGTATTTTTATATTCAGCGTTGGATCTAAGAGTTTGCTCTAAGATTGGAAAGTGCATTTTTAAATTATATTGTATAGCTATTTGGGTTAGGTAGAGAAATCAACATACTAATATTAATTTGATTCTATATCTTTCACCATTTTGCAAAATAAATTAGGTGTAAGCTGTATTTGGCGAACTTGCAAACAAGAAATCCAAACGATAACTTATGCTCTTGATAGCGATTCAATTATATGAATTGGTAGAATTTTATACCTATTTTTCTTCAGCTTGTTGTTCCACTTCCCCTGGTTCTTGTCCTTCACCAAGCTCTGCTGCACCTTCTTCACCTTCTATACCTTCTTCACCCTCTTCACCCTCTTCGGCTTCAACAGTAGGTTCTTCTTCTACTCTTGGAGGTAGGACTCTAGCCAGCATTTGATCTTCAGAATTCATCAATGTTATTGATTCATCAGTGTCTAGGTCCGATAGCAATATAGATTTGTCAAAACCATCTAAAACACTGATGTCCAATACGAATTCTGTCGGTATATCTAGAGGCAACCCCTGTACTGTAACCGAAGATATTGGTTGAATTAAAGTACCACCCATGTTAATTATGGCATTTGATGTGCCTTTCAATGTAATTGGAACTTCAATCGTAACTGTTCTTGTAGTGTCAACTCGATACAAGTCTACATGAAGTAATTTGTCAGATATTGGGTCCCAATGCAAATCCCTAACGAAACAAATGTTTTCAGTATCATTTTTGGTTTCGCCATCGATAGTGATAGATATTGGTATGTTTGTACCTGCTACGGGTAAAATCTTGTTAAGCTGCGAAAGTTCACATTGAAGTTCCTTAGAATCAATGCCATACCCAAACATGTTCATGGGTATTACGCCTTGATTTCTAAGTGTTTTTACCTTTTTACCAGTAATTGTTCTGTTTGCGACATTCAAATTTAATTTTTCCATAATTAAAGTACCTTTTAATTGTTTGGTGAAATCTGCCAGTTTAATTATATGTTGAATAAAACTGGTCTTTTGGAGTTATAAAATCTTATTTTCGTATTGCAACTACGTCCAGCCAGTTGCGTAGAACGTATTTTAAGTTTAGTTCTTCAAATGCTTGATGTACCCCTGCTTGTAATGAATTACTAGCTTTATCTAATGGAACTCCTGGGAGAGTGCCTTGTATAAAGTCATCAAATTTACTTATATCAAGGAATCCTTCTTTAGTAAATTCGACTGTTTTAATTTCTTGTATGGATATTTCAAATCCATTTTTATCTAGTAGGTTTTTATAATCATCAGCCGTCAATTGTTTCCTTGATTCAACTTTGCCAGACCTATCTACAGATAATCCATATTCAGATTTTAAATGACGCATCGCTTTTAGCATCCATACTCGATAAAATTTTAATGTTTCAGGTAAATGAGCTCCTTCAAAAAAAGTGGTATTGAATGCAAATTTACCTCCTGGATAAAGTGCTTTATTGATGTCAGTCAGTAAAGTGTCTTTATCGGGTATATAATGAATCGCATTGCAAAGTACTACTGTATCTACTTTGTCTTTAACAGCTGTGGAAAGATGTTCGATTCCTCCTTGGACAAATTGAACTGCAGATGATTTAACATCCTTAAAATCGTCAATTGCCTGTTTTATAGCAATTGATGAATGGTCTATTCCGATTACTACAGCGTCTCTAGCATTTTTTAATCTTTCGAAAAGTAATCTGGTTACACCACCTGTTCCACAAGCTAAATCGACAATTTTTTGCTTATCACCGATATCCAATAAATCAATCAGTTCAGCATTTTGATTCCTGTAGAAGCTATTACTGGCAAATTTAGAAAAAGTATATTGTTCTTTACTTGTGTTCATTTGTGAAATTTTAAACCATTTTTCAAAAATTGTTTATGTATTCAGTTTAATGGTACCAAAGGGAATGGCAGTAGTCCATTGCCCATATTCATATAAATGCTGAGCTTACAGTAACCCTGATGATCTCAATATTTTTTTGATTGGGCGTTTTTCTTCTTCAGTAAGTGATTTTAATGGAGAAGACATGATGTCACACTCGATTATTCCTAGTTCTTTTAGGCCTGATTTTATACCTGAAAGTTTTGAAGATATATCTGCTCCTAATTTAGAAAGGTTTTGTATTTTACGAGCTTCATGAATTTTGTTCATGTAGGTAGCTGATTCTGTGTCTGAGCCTATTAATCCAGATTCCCATGCTTTAACTGCATATGACGGTATTAAGTTTGCATCACCTGGTATTACTCCATGAGCATCTAATTTGTGCGCATATGGCATTCTGTATACTGAACCTAGAAATATTTTCAGGGCAATATCATTGCTTTTACACATATATGTCAATTCAGCAAGTTTTTCACCTGTGCCAGAGCTGTCTTTAATTCCGACCACAATAGAGTCTTTAGCCAGTGCGGCAATCGTGGATGGTTCGACAGTAGTTTTTACTGTAGAGGGTATATTATAAACCCATAGTGGTAAGCTTGTTTGGTTTTTTATTTGTACAAAATGATCTATAAGTTCACTTTGACTAGAGTCATAATAATAAGGAGGTGTTACGGCTAGCCCGTCTATGCCAATGCTAGTACATCCTTTTGCCAATTCAATTGCTAATTTAGTACTCGTAGCACTGATATTGCCAATAATTGGGATTCTACCATTTACCTCTTCAGCAACAGTTTCCATAACCTTTAATCTTTCGGGGTCTGTCAAAGCTGAAAATTCTCCACTAGTGCCAGCTGCCCAAATACCATGTACTCCACCATCGATTAAATAATTTACTAAATTTTTGAGGGATTTAACATCAACTTTTTCCTCCAATGTGAAAGGAGTTACAATAGGAACAATAACTCCTCTATATTCATGGTTTTTCATAAGAAATATCCTCCATAATTTTACTTCCTCCTCCTACGGCTGGTATAAAGTGAACTTCGCTATTCTCAGACACTTTTTCTAATAGACCAATAGGACTAACTTCGCCATCAACTGCAACAGATATATTAGGTTTCATTTTATATTTATCTACCAGTCTAACTTTTATGCCAGGATATTTTTGTTCAAGGTTTTCTATTATTTCTCTTACGGTTGCACCGCTTATGTCAAGAATATCCTGTCCATCGGTCAGTTTTTGCATAAGAGATGGGATAAAAACTTTAGCCAATGTCGTTACTCCTAATTAATGAAAATGGTAATGTGAAATTGCGTTTCAGGATATTTCGATTAGATTTAGAAACAAAGTGGATCATTAAGAGAAAATCTAGTCCAACCAGTTAATCCGTTATCATATTCTGTCTGTTTGATATGCGCCCAATAACTACTCCATTCTTCAAAGGTTTTGAAAACAGTGTCTGGATTTGATTTGCTTCTTGCCATCCATGGTTGTCTTATTCCTTGTCCGGCTGGTTGGTTGGCTGATTGGTATCTTAAATCATAACTCCAACGTAATTGGTCGCTTTTATTTTCGAGTGAACAGTGTTGTGTTAGTTTATCTAAAATTATAATGTCACCTGGGTTTGCTGGTAGCGTAACTCTATTAGATGATATTATTTGATCCGGTATACCTTTAAATCCTGGGTTTGTTTCAGAAGGAGCACAATGTGTTGATAGCTCTCCGAGTTTATGGCTTCCTGGAGCTACTACCAGGCATCCATTTTTTTCATTTGCATGTGTTATAGGAACCCAAACAGTAATAACGTTGGTGTCGTTAGCCGCATCTTCGAATGCCCATAAATCTTGGTGCCAATTGGTTTTAGAAATGCTTCCATCTGGGTGTAATTTTACATCCGCAGGTAAATTTTTTTGTGGCGGTTTTATTCTTGTAATATGGAGTGGATTGACGGCTATTTCTGGCCCCAAAAATTGTTCTAAAGCGTCTAGTAATCTGTCATTCCTCAACAAATTAAACATTGAAGGGTGTATATACATAGAATCGTTTTCAGTGGGTTCGCGGTGGAAATTAAGGAAGATATTGAAATGGTCGAAAAATTCGTTCCCGGTATCTGACACGAATTTATTCAAAAGATCTATTCCATCGCTACCATCATAAGTATTAGAAATTTTGCCTTGAGAAATTAATTTATTAATAAGTTTTTTCAATACAGATATGTTTTCATCAATGACTGGCTGAATATCTAATTCAGGGTCAAGAACATCCTTGAGTACAGTATATCCTTGATCACGAAGTTCTATT
>CAZYCG010000023.1:11728-18491 GCA_964645865.1 uncultured Dehalococcoidia bacterium
TTCAGGGTCAAGAACATCCTTGAGTACAGTATATCCTTGATCACGAAGTTCTATTACATTTTTGGTTTGTGTTAATACCAAGGTGTTTCCCTATTATTAATGTTAATAAACCACTGGAATGTTGAGTGATTGTTTGTAACCAAGCAACATACTTATTTTAAGTCCTAGTATGTTGCTTGGTGTATTAAACTAGTTTTCAACTACCATTTTTGTTTTTTATTGTTTCTACAATAGCTCCTGGGTGCATCGGTAGTTGTTGCATGCGGACACCTACTGCTCGGTATATAGCGTTAGCTATAGCTGCGGGTGGAGGTACTATATTTACCTCACCCACACCCCTCACACCTAATGGATGGCCAGGGTTAGGCACTTCTACTATTTGTGTGTCAATCATAGGAAGGTCCAGAGCTGTGGGTACTCTGTAGTCAAGAAAGGTGCTGTTGGTCATGACACCACTAGTGTTCATAAAATATTCTTCGTTTAGCGCCCATCCAATACCTTGAGCTGTGCCACCCTGCATTTGTCCTTCCACATAACTTGGGTGTATTGCAGTACCAACATCTTGGATGCATGTGACTCTTTCTACCGTTACTTTTCCAGTCTCTGAATCAACATGAGTATCAACAATCAATGATGCAAAAGCAGCGCCTACTCCCTTAGGATCAACCGCGCCTCTACCTGTTATAGGTCCTCCAGTATCATTTAATTCAGCTGCAAGTTCTTTAAAGGTAAACTTCAAGTCTGATTTACTGGTTGATTTTATGATTCCGTCTTCCATTGTAAGGGAGCTAGAGTCTTCTCCCCAGATTAAAGCTGCTCTTTCAATCATTTGAGCTTTCACATCTTTAGCTGCTTCAATCGCCGCCCATCCAGTTGCAAATGTGGTTCGACTTCCACCAGTCCCAAATGTGAAACCAATCGAATCTGTGTCAACTACAGATGGATATACGTCTTCAGCAGAAATACCAAGGATTTCAGCTGCCTGCATTGCAATTCCTGTTCTACTACCACCTATGTCAGGAGAGCCTTCAGTTAGGTTAATGGTGCCGTCGCCATTCACAGCTATATTTACTGCTGATTGTAAACCTGCATTCATCCAGTAACCTATTGAAACACCTCTTCCTCGGTTTTCACCATTCAAAGGAGATGAATAATGTGGATGATTTTTTGTTGCTTCAAGTACTTCGGTACATCCAATCGATGCGTATTTTGTCCCGTCCACTTTTCTTAGCCCTTCTGCAGTTGCATTTCTTAACCTGAATTCTATTGGGTCAATACCTAATTGTTCTGCCATTTCATCAACAATCGTTTCAGACGCGAATTCTGCGTTGGTTGCGCCAGGAGCACGGTACGCAGCTGTTTTGGGCTTGTTTACTACAATGTCATACCCGTCTACTATGAAATTAGGAATATCGTAAGGAGCAAAAACACATTCAGCTGCAGCTGAAACTGGAGATCCCGGGAAGCCTCCTGCTTCGTATGCTAGGTATGCTGTTCCTGCTATTATTTTACCTTCTTTTGTACATCCCATCTTGACTTTTATGTATGATCCGGGAGTTGGACCAGTACATTCAAATTCTTCTGCTCGAGACATGGAAATTTTGACTGGCTTGTTACCCGCTTTTTGCGACAATAGTGCTGCTATAGGTTCGCCATATGGTTCGAATTTCCCTCCGAACCCCCCACCGATTTCTAATGGTGTAAGTTTTACATCAGTAGTTTTTACATCAAGTATTTCTGCTGTAGCATCTCGGATTTGGAATGGACCTTGGGTGCTGTTCCAAATATGAATTCGTCCATCATCTCTCCATTGCACTGTGCAGTTATGAGGTTCAATGTAACCTTGATGAACAGTAGCCGTATCGAATTCTCTTTCAATAACAATATCTGATTCAGCAAAACCCTTTTCAACATCTCCTGCTTTATGCTGGAAATGTTCAGCTATATTAGTACCTGTTTTACCCGTCGGCTCATCGAATTCTACCATTTCTAAATCTTCGTGGAGTATTGGGGCGTTTTCACTCATCGCGGCTTTTACGTCAGTTACAGCGTCTAACACTTCATATTCAACTTTTATAAGTTTCACTGCTTCTTCGGCCTGATGTACTGTTGTTGCCACTATTCCTGCAACTGCTTGACCTTTAAATGTTATTTTTTCGGACGCTAAAATTCCGTCTCTGAGACGTTTTAAATCTGTAGCCAAATCACCAGCTGTTTTAGGCCTTTCGCCATTAGGTCCGAATTTAGTTTCAGGTAAATCTTTAGCAGTTACTGTTGCTTTTACACCCTCTAACTTTTCCGCATCGCTTGTATCAATTGATTTTATACGAGCATGAGCGTGAGGGCTTCTTAATATTTTACCGAACAATATATTTGCTGAGGGTAAATCTGCGGCATATTTAGCTCTTCCAGTAACTTTATCAGCGCCATCGTGTCGTATTGGTCGTGTTCCAACGACTTTATATTTAGTAGGTTTGTTATTTGTTGCAACCATTAGAGTTAACCTCCCATTTGTTTCGCAGCAGCAACCACGGCTTTAACAATTTTATCGTATCCTGTACATCTACAAAGATTTCCAGCTAACCAAGTTCTGATTCTTGTTTCTGATGGATTAGGCTCATTTTCGAGTAACGACTTTGTTGCTACTATGAACCCAGGTGTACAAATACCGCATTGCAGTGCGGCATTTTCGAGGAAAGCTTGCTGTATAGGATGTAAGCCTTCAGGATTAGCTACTCCTTCTATTGTGTTTATTTGTTTGCCTTGTGCTTCTACTCCGAAGACCAAGCATGAATCAACGATACGGCCGTCGAGTTCAACCGTACAAGCACCACAATTCCCATCATTGCATCCTTCTTTTGCTCCAGTTAAATTCAATATATCCCTAAGGCATTCAAGAAGGCTTTGTCGTGGTTCACAAAGAAATTCGACTGTCTCTCCATTGATAGTTGTTGTTACATGTGATTTTGTATTAGTGGTCATTTATACTACCTCCCTTTGCTCGTGTGATTGCATCATTTAAAGCTCTTCTCGTAAGTACATCGGACAATTGTTGCCTGAATTCCACAGTCCCTCTCATATCTGTTATTGGTTTTATGGAGTTTCTGGCAATTTGGCCTGCGTTATTTATCGCTGATTCAGTAGGTTCCTGCCCAATTAAAGCGTCTGCGGCATCATTAATCAATATTGGTGTTGGCGCAACTGAAGCAAGCGCTATCTTAGCATTAGATATTTTTCCAGATTGATCTAATATTACAGATACTCCAGCACCAACTACCGCTATGTCCATTTCGTTTCTAGGTATGAATCGAATATACCTTGCTCCGAAGCCTTTTGGAGGGGTTGGGAAATGTAGGGAAACAAGAATTTCATCTGTGTCCAGGATATTTTTACCCGGACCAGTACAAAAATCTTCAGCAGATACTGTTCGTTCTCCCTTAGGTCCCGCTATTGCACATGTTACATTGTGCGCGATAAGAGTAGGAATTGCATCGCCGCTTGGCGCTGCGTTACATAGATTCCCACCTAATGAGGCACGCCCTTGAATTTGAGTTCCTCCTATAAGAGATGCTGAATCTATTAATCCAGGGTATGCATCTGCTATCTTAGCGTTTTGGTAAATTTTGTAACAAGGTACAGCAGCACCAATTGTCAAACCAGCGCTACCAAATTCTACTTGGTTCAATTCAGGTATCGATTTTATATCCACTATCATATCAGGGTTGTTCACCCTTTGAGGTGCAGCTCTCATTTGTACAATAAGGTCCGTACCTCCAGCTAATGATCTAGCTTTTCCTTTTTGGCCAGACAGGATTGATATGGCCTCATCGATTGTGTTAGGACTACTATAATCTATCCACTTCACGATAATCTCCTTTTAGCATAAATCCAACATATGATATTTATTATTGGCCAAATGCTTAGTAAAATGATTTGCAAATTGTTTGATTTAAATCTAATAATATACTTATAACGCGCCTCAAACAAATTTGTGTCAGTATACCAGAATAAACCCTAAACTAACAACTTTGTTTGTGTAGGAAATAGACTTTAACTAGCCTATTGTTTGACAATAAAAAGAATCTTTCTGTTGAATACAGCAAAAATATAAATTTGCTGATGAAAAGTGATAAAGTTTATTTTTGGATTATAGCTCTTTTATGAATAGCGAACCCAATATTTTTATCTCCTTCTGATGCGTCAATTGAATAGGTGAGTTTATTGCTGTCTACATTTGTAAGTGTAGCAGAAATTGTGACTGCCCCACCTGGTAGTGTGGGGGCCAAATGTCTCATCTTATCAACTGCATACCCAACTGTGGTATATTCGTCGTTCAAATACTGGTCCGAAGCTTCTATGGTACACAATTCCATTAAATTGAGAAGAGATGGGGTGGACAAAACTTCTCCGTTCGGTTTTCCCGACCTATTAATAGTCATTTCATTTGTTACTGTAAATGTTGTCGAATGTAATTCACCAATTTTAAATTCTTTTGCCAGCATCAAAAAACCTCCGAATATAGTTAATAGATTAATCTATTAAGATAAGAATCGTTAATTTTAATCAATAATACCACTATAACATTAAGCTAATAATTATTTTTGATATTTACGATATTTGCATCATTGGTTATCTTACTTGAAAAATATCGCCGGCTTCATATGATTCATCACTAAATATAGATTGTTGAGGTAAGTTTTAATTGGACTATAAAAATTACATAAGAGATATACCGGATTTCCCAACGAAAGGAGTGAACTTCAAAGATATTACGCCATTATTAAAATCTGCAGAAAGTTACAATAATGTTTTAAAAGAATTTACTCAAGTTGCTCTTTCATTCGAGCCCGATGTTATAACTGCAATCGACGCTAGGGGGTTTTTTTTCGGGCCTCCTTTAGCACTAAAATTGAATAAACCTTTTGTCCCTCTTAGAAAAGCTGGCAAACTTCCTTTTAGAACCATAGGATGTTCATATAATCTTGAGTATGGTGATTCAGTCCTTGAAATTCATGAAGATGCCATTGTTTCTGGCCAGAGGGTTATCATTGTTGATGATGTTTTGGCATCAGGAGGTACAATGTCCGCCGCCGTTAACCTTTTAAAAAAATGTGATGCTGAAATCGTGAGTTGTTTTGTCGTTATTGAATTAACTGAATTTAGTGCAAGGAATAAATTAGATTCGATTAATTTATTGTCGTTGGTTAAATATTAAATTAATAAATAGACGTCCTGTAAACGTCGAATATATTAAAATTGGTAATAACGAAAGCCGAAATAAAACAAATGCTGAAAGTGTTAATTGCCGTAAAAAAATAAGTTAAAACCAATTTGGTTTGAGGAGCAACCAATGAAAGTAATAACTGTAGGTGGGTTAACTGGAGGAGGAGGAAGAATAATAGGGCCGATAATTGCAAGAGAGCTAGAATACGAGTATATAGACCGTGAAATCATGACAAAAATCGCTGAAGTTTTAAATGTAAACGTAGAATCAGTACGCGAGGTAGATGAAGGTATAAGTAAAGAAGGAGATAGTTTTTTAGGTCGGTTAAAGAACATATTAGAAAAAACAGCTTTTTTTAGTGGTGATCCTTATTATGGGACTAATATTTTTGGGTATTTAACCCAAGAATATGAAGATGTTAAAGAAATGTTATATGAAAAGGACGGCATTTCTAAAGAAGTCTATTTTGAAAAATTGACTAGTATTGTTAATCAATTATCTCAAGTTGGAAATGTTGTAATGGTAGGAAGAGGAGCTTCAATAATATTGAGTGACAGTAAAGAGACGTTGAAAATAGGTATGGTAGCAGATAAACCAGACAGGATAAATCGTATTGCACAGAGATACAATGTTAATCTAGCAGAAGCTGAGAGTATCATAGATATTAGAGATAAAGCCAGACAATTAAATTTTAAAAATATGTTTGGTGTTGATGACCCTGATTCGGCTAATATTTATGATGTTGTGATTAATACCAGTAAGGTTTCCATACAAGAATCAGTGAAAACAGTTTTGAACTTGGTTAAAATGAAAACAGGTTCTATTTAATATTTCTATGATTAAAATTAGCAAATCTAAGTTAGATGAAATGATTGAACATGCAAGGGAAGAAAATCCCAATGAATGTTGTGGGATTTTGGTTGGAACTTCGAATAGTGTTATAAAAGTACATAAAATCACCAACGATGCTAAAAGCCCTTACAGGTATGTCATGAATCCACAACAACAATTGGATGTTATATTGGATTGTGATAAGAATGATTTGGATATGATAGCTTTCTATCATTCCCATACGCATAGTGAAGCTTATCCTTCAGATACTGATGTACGTATGGCTTTACAAAGTGGTTGGCTTGATATTATCTACATATTGGTTTCTTTGGAAGATAAGTTAAACCCGGTCGTAAAATCATATTCCATAAGTGAAACGGGTGAGATATCAGAACAATCTATCCAAGTCTGTTAATCTACTTGCATATATGAGCAAAAAATCCAAAAGATATTAGTTTAACTGGGTTTTAAAATGCTAAAATGAACATGTTTATTTTAGATTAAAAGAGGATTCACATGTCTAATTTGTTACCTAACAGCGAACTATTTCCTATGCGTTCGAGTATAAACGCTAAGGATCATTTAGAGATTGGTGGTTGTGATGTTGTAGATTTAGTAGGGAATTACGGTACCCCTCTCTATATTTATGATGAATTTACTTTAAGGAATATGTGTTCTCAGTTCAAAACTGCATTTACCTCTAGATAT
>CAZYCG010000024.1:0-18225 GCA_964645865.1 uncultured Dehalococcoidia bacterium
TATCCTCACTGGGGGCTCCATATCTTATTTCAAGATTCCACTAATGCATGTGGGTGAATCCAAAACCAGACTTATGCCGACTACATAATAGCTTGTAATTGGATATATCATACATTTATGAGGGTTCAAGGAATTAAATAATGAAAAAAAGAACTATCTATTTCAACGATGCTAGGCATTATTACTTATTCGTATTTGAACCACCAATGGACCTGCAAGATGCTTGGGTTCCTATAGACGAATGTGCAGGAACTTCTGTTAATACATTCGTTTATGGAGTATCTAGGGCTGATGGATTATTCTATCCAAGCAAAACCAGTATGCGATTTGGAGAAGATATACAGCCTTTCCAACAAAATGCCTATTACAGAGTATGGCATAATATGCAAAGTCTTATTGATAGAGGATTAGATCCGCTACAAGTGTTGATTGACAGGGCACATGATAAAAAAATGGACTTTTTTGCAAGTTTGCGATTGGGTAGTTATGGAGGTATGGACCCATCACAGAGTGTTTTAAATGGAGGTAGAGGATGGGTAAATCCAGAAATTAGAAACAAAATATTTGACATACTTTCAGAATTAACTCTTGATTACAATACCGATGGAATAGAATTGGATTTCGCGGCCGCTCCCTCAGGTGGTCCACCATGTTTACAAAAAGAAGATGTACCAGAATACACTGACGTAATTACCGAATGGGTCGCTTCAGTTTCACAAATGGCAAAAGATAGAAATCCTAATAAAGCAGAAATTGGAGCTAGAATTTATCCCACAAAAGAATTAAATATAAATTACGGATATGATATAGATACATGGCTATCCAACGGTTATATCGACTATGTGACCCCTATGCTTTATGCACACAACGTTATTGACACAAATAAGCCTATAGAATGGCTTGTTGATATAGCACATAAAAACAATGTTTCTGTGTACCCTATACTTGAACCTTACTATAACAGAGAACAAAGACCTCACCATACAAGAGAATGGGCAACACCTGAAATGTTGCGCGCAACTGTTAGCAACTACTGGGATATGAATGTAGATGGTATATACACTTATTTTCTTAAATGGCCTCTTGGAAATCAGGAACGTGAAATCCTTACAGAATTATCAGACCCAGACTTAATTTTGGAAAAGGACAAACATTACATACTTGATAGAGCTACCGAAACCTCTGACTCCGTTGGATATGAAACCAAATTACCTATAAAAATACCGAGGATTCACAAACCTATTACAAAATCCCTCACTTTCAAATTATCTGACGATTTTGAGAAAAGAAACCAGCGCATTTCAAACGTTATTTTAAAAATCCATATTGGGGAACTGGTAAGTGACGACAAGTTGCAAATATTGCTTAATGGTAATTCTTTAGAATCGGAACACTGCAAACGATATTCATCTAACGAAATCTCAGCTTATCACGGGCAATGGTTGGAATTTAATTTAGCCAACATCCAACCAGTCAAAGGATCTAATAAATTAGATATCACCCTAATTTCTCACCCGGTGGATTTAGTAAGCACTCTGGTTATAGAAGATATTGAGGTAATAGTTAAATATAACTACTATTCATCAAAATTATAACAAATAATCAATAGCAACATTATATCTATTCAGAACAAGTACCCCAGTCAAAAATTAATACTACTGATTAAAATTTTTGTCTTCCCAATCTACCCATTCTGCTATGCCGCTGTCTTTCACTGTCTGTTTATAAGCGCTAATATATTCCTCGGTAAATGCAACTTGAGAAGGAAAATGCGGACCTGTATTCATCCCAAGCGACTCCAATCGTAATCTCGCTCCAGGTCCTTCTCCCATCCCACCTACCACTAAGTCTTCAGTTTTTGCATACCTAAGCGGAGGATCAATATTCAACTTTAATTCTAATTCGTCAAATTCCTCATACCTATTTTCTTTGATTAATTGAAATTTATGAAGTGAAAGTCGAGGTGCAACATTTACCAAGAAATCGGTAAAACCAGTAGCTCCCAATTTATATCCAATAGACATAACGCTACCATTACTTATGAAATTAATATCTTTGGAGAATAAACGTATCATGTTCATATAGTGCTGAACACTTGTAGTAGACCACTTTAACGCAACAAAATTCTCTATATCCATAAATCGCTCTATCAATTTGGCAGAAAAATTATAGCCCCCAGGCATTCTCCAAGGTGTATTATATGCCATTATCCCAATTTCAGAATGATCATTTATATATTTATAATGCTCGTAAATTTCGTCTTCAGTCGGTTGCATATAACGCGGCGGTGCGCATTGTATAAAATCCATACCTAATTTTGTTGCATACGCTGCTTTTTTTGCAGCAGTTCGTGCACTTAATTCGAAAACCCCTATTCCAGTAGGAATCCTACCTTCAGCTGCTTCTACTAAAGCATTAGCCATCGCTTCCCATTCATAATCGTCCAAAAAATATCCTTCCCCTAATCCGCCTGCTATAAAAAATACTGAGTTTTCTGCATTTAATCCTTGTTGTATAAGCCATGAAATATGTTTTTTAGTCTTGTTTAATTCTAATTCATAAGAGTTATTATTAAATGTTGGAAGTGATACAGATATCCCAGTTAATTTTTTTCTCCATTCAGATTTAGACATTATTTCTCCTTTCAATAAAATAAACAGTTAAAAAATCCCACCACTAAATCATCAAATCTCCCCCGTTAATGTCAAGCGAAGCTCCAGTTATATATGCAGCTTTATCAGACACCAAAAACCCTACCAAATCAGCCACTTCTCGGACTTGGCCTAATCTTTTAATAGGAAAACTACTTGCATATTGTTCTTTTTTTTCTTCGCTTATGGTCGAGTTAACCATCTCTGTGTCTATTAATCCAGGACAAACAGAATTTACAGTTATCCCATAATCTGCAGACTCTTTGGCCAAGTGCCTTGTAAAACCCAGTATGCCTGCTTTCGCCGATGTGTAATGAGCCCCACCAACCGTACTAACATTTTTGCCCGCTGTTGAAGAAAAATTTACAATCCTGCCCCATTTTTGAGACTGCATATATGGTAACACCGCTTTTGAACATAAGAATGTCCCTTTAAGATTGACACCAACTACAAAATCCCATTCGCTCTCTTCTATATCGATAACTTTTGTTGGCCGTAAAACACCAGCATTGTTAACAAGTATATTTACACTACCAAATTCTGCAATTGTTTCATTGATTAATGTATCAACATCTTTTGATGACGTTACATCACCAGCTACAGGTTTCACTTTGAGCCCTGACTCTTCAAGTTCATCTGCCACCTTTTCAACAGCAGATTTATTAATGTCATTAATCACAACACTTACTCCGTCTCTCGCTAAAAGTTCGGCAACGGCTCTACCCATCCCCTGGGCACCTCCTGTCACAATTGCGATTCTGGTATTTTCATTCCCATATTGATAATTTGATTGATTTAAAGTTTTGGCAATTGCCATAAAATATTATCCTTTTAATTGATTTAAATTATGCCTAGAGCTTTTCCCTTTTCTTCAAACACGGACAACGCTTTATCAAGATGTCTTTTAGTGTGCGCTGCTGATATTTGAACGCGAATACGCGCTTCACCTCTTGGTACTACAGGAAAACTGAATCCAACAACGAATATACCTTCTTTATTTATTTCATCTGCTAACTTCACGGTTTTAATCTCATCCCTGACCATTACAGGAACTATAGGATGAATACCATCTATAATATCAAAACCTAGACTGTTAATTGAGCTCCTAAAATATTCAGTATTTGACCACAAAGTCTGTCTTAATACAGGATTATTGGTCAATATTTCAAATGCTTTTATAGCACCTAAAACTATAGGTGGAGCTATTGTATTTGAAAACAAATAGGGTCGCGACCTCTGCCTTAGATATTCAATTATTTCACCTTTACCAGTAGTGAACCCACCAGATGCTCCTCCTAAAGTTTTACCTAAGGTACTTGTCACAATATCAACCTTATCTACAACTCCAAACACTTCAGCTGTACCTCGACCTGATTCACCTAAAAATCCCGTTGCATGAGAATCATCCACCATTACTAAAGCATCATATTTTTCAGCTAAATCACAAATCTGGTCCAATTTAGCTAAATCTCCTTGCATACTAAAAACACCATCAGTTGCAATCAATCTGAATCGACTTGATTGAGTATCTCTGAGCTGCTGCTCAAGTTGATTCATATCACTGTGAGCATACACCTTTCTCTGTGCCTTACAAAGACGAATACCATCTATGATACTAGCGTGGTTCAGAGAATCACTAATAACGGCATCTTCGGGACCAAGTATTGTTTCAAACAATCCTGCATTAGCATCAAAACAAGAAGTATATAAAATCGTATCCTGTGTTCCCATAAAGCCACTAATTACATCTTCTAAGTCTTTATGTATGTCCTGAGTTCCACATATAAACCTAACTGAAGCCATTCCAAACCCATATTCTTCCATGCCTTTAATGACAGATTCCTTTATTTCTTCATTATCGGCTAATCCAAGATAATTGTTTGCACAAAAATTAATCATTTCACCTTGTAATGTCTGTACATCAGACCCCTGAGATCCTTTGATCAATTTTTCATTTTTCCATAAACCGCTCTCTTGAATTGTTTTCAATTCTTCTGACAACCAATTTTGAATCCCGCTATAAGCCATTTTATATACCTCTAAACCCTTTCAAATAATATTATCCATCAATTATGCAAATATTTTTTTGGAATCTCAGCTCCAACAGTATATTCTAAATTTCCTAATCTAACCATTTGATACACATTGACTCTAAATTCGGGGTTTAAACACATATGCATATATGCATCTTTTTCCTCGATTCCATATTCAGTTACCATCCAGTCCATTAAATTGACGATAGCAGATTCTACTGCATCTTCCAAAGGCCTATATGAATATAAAGAAACAATCGATTCTTCTTTTTCTAAACGAACAAAAGGAATCCGTTTATTCTTTATTATCTTACAACTTAACGTCACTTCAGCTCTGGTCTCATCTGCTGTACCATAAAATTCCGTGTCACCTTGACTGGCATGTACATCACCTACATAAAGCAATCCTCCTTTATGATAGCAATTGAGATAACATTTAGTTTTTTCCTTCATATCTCTGACATCTAAATTGCCACCCCAGGGACCTTGTCCAATTGCACTTGTTTCTACTTCTCTTTCAGGTGCTGTAGCTATTGTCCCAATCATTGGCTTCAAATCCCAAGATGTTTTGTCGTTTAAAAACCCCTTACCATCTCTAGTGGTACCACTTGGACCAACCTCGTGTTTTATAATTTTCACGAACGGACCTCTTAAGGATTGCCATTTATATGAATCTCCTAGTGGTCCCACGCCTGGCCTTATATTTGTGAATCCCTGTTCATCTACAATAATTTTTTCTATAGTTACTTCCAACAAATCTCCCGGCTCAACTCCTTCAATAAAAACAGGTCCTCCAACAGGATTACCTTTGGGAGGCGTAAATTTCCTGGTAGGAAAATCATCTATTTTTGGAGCGACTTCAGCAGATCTGATTAATCCTGACCCTGCATCTTCAGTTTCTATTACAAACGATTCTCCTTCAGACACATATAATTTAGGCTCATGTCTAAAATCAAATTCATATTCAAGTGCATTTGCACGAATTATACGCTTCATAATTGTTTTAACCTTATAAATGTATTAATGTAAAGCTGCAGCAGTAGCTGAAGCTTTTTCGTTAACTAATTCACCTTTTTCAAACCTAGATAGGCTAAAAGGCTTTATTAAATCCGGTACTTTATTGTTTATTATTAACTCAGCTGTAGTTTTACCAGATATTGGTGCAGCTTTAAATCCCCAAGTTCCCCACCCGCAATTTAAAATCAATCCTTTTGCACTCTCCACAAAACCCATTACAGGTGCATAATCCGGAGTCATATCGCACAAACCAGTCCATTGCCTTAATATATTTACATCCCGTAAACACGGTAAAAGTTCAAGAACAAAAGTTGCCAGTTCTTCTAACATAAAAAGCGTTGATTTTTGACTAAAAGTCGAATATGGGTCAACAGGTCCTCCTATTACTATTTCCCCTCTGTCGGTTTGGTAAGCGTATGCATGTAATTTGGGAGAAGAAATAGTGGCACTCAAAATAGGTTTAAGTGGCTCGGTGACCATTGCCTGCAGCGGATAAGTGCTAATTGGCAAAGTAAGGTCCATCAAAGACATTACGGAAGAACTCCACGCCGCTGTAGCACTTACTATATTACCAGCTAAAATTTGTCCTTTGTTTGTTTTCACTCCTTGTACATGCTGTCCAGAAACAACAAATCCATTTACTTCAGTAAAGGGAAATATCTCTACTCCAAGTTTACTAGCTTCTCGAGCATAACCCCAAACCACTGCATCATGTCTTGCTGTACCTGCTGGCGGATGATATAAAGCAGCTATAACAGGATGAGGCTTTCCTTTTCTCAAATCCAATTTAGGCTCTATCTCTAATATTTCTTCTGGAGCTATAATTTTACTTTCAACTCCTAAAGCTTGGTTAAATTCTGCACGAAGATTCAAATTAAATATATCTGATTCTGAATGACCTAAATCAAGCCTTCCCATTTGATTAAACAGAATATTAAAACTCAAATCTTTCGAAAGATCTTCATATAATTTTAAACTTTCTCTAAAAAATGGAATGCCTTCAGCCGTCAAATAATTGGCCCTTATTATTGCTGTGCTCCTAGCACTAGCTCCACCTCCCACATATCCTTTATCCAAAACAGCTACTTTGGTAATACCATTTTTGGCCAAATAGTAAGCTGTTGATAATCCGTGAACTCCCGCCCCTATTATAACGACATCATATTGATCACTTGGTTCAGATGTGTACCACATATTTTCGATTTTCGGGGATATCAAACTCAAGATGTACCTCCATCTACTGTTATTTGATCCATTATTTGATTCCCTATTGGAGCAACACCCATAGAATTTCCTAATATGATTATTTGATTCCATACATATAGGCCAATTTCACGCCCCACAAATATTTGATAACATAATTTATCTTCAATATCCGCCCTAACTAAATAGGCATGTTGGTGCATCAACGAAATTTGCGCGACTGACAAATCAGGAAACATTTTGTCTCTGATATCAAATGTAGTTATAGAATTCATAACTTTCCGAGATTTTGGTCCAATCAGCCTTATACCAGTTAATCCAGATGTGATATCTACAAAAGGCATTGCTTTTTCCACAGATTGAATCAGCATATTTTTTAAATATTGGTCTCCTAAAAGCAACCATTGATTTTTAGTTAATTTAGCCAAAATAAATTCAAATCCATATTCAAATGACCTCATAAAAATAACTTTATGATTTTGTTTAAATACTTCGAATTTTTCTGATAAAACCTCAAAAACATTATCTCCATGAAGAATTAATTTAACCTTTGAACTTATATCATGAATCCCAACAAAGTTTTCAACAATTTCATATTCATCTTTAATTGCAGCATATCTTTTTGGCAGCATCCATCCATCGACTTCAGCCAATATTGCATTATTATTTTCATGAAATTCATGAATTGCGCTTATGGCTATAGGATTCATATTTTCAATCTCTCACCAGTTGGATCATAAACAGGACTAGTTACAATCCTGGCTGGGCAATCCTCATTACCAATCCTTATATTAATCACCGTATTTTCAACAGCAAATTTACTTGGAACCCAAACCAGTCCAAAACCTTTCCCTATTACTGGACTTAATCTTGCACTAGTTACCTTGCCTAGCGGTTGATTATCTATAATAACCGGGTCTCCATCATCAGGTATAGAATCAGACTCCATTACAAATCCTACAAGTAAATTTTTAAATCCTCTATCTTTCTCAAAAGCTAAAGCTTGCTTACCTATAAAATCGTCTTTATCAAATTTTACAGCCCATGAGGCACCTATGTTCAAAGGATTGCTAAGAATATCCGTATCTTGATTAGGTATTATATGTTGCTTTTCAAGTCTCAAAATTCTTTGTGCTTCGACTCCAAACGGACTTATACCAAACTCTTTTCCTGCGTCAATTAAATTTTTCCACATATGCTCGCCATATTCAGAAGGGAAATGAACCTCCCATCCTGGTTCGCCAACAAATCCCACACGTAACAATATGCTGTTGACCCCAGCAACCTCTGCATTTTTGGAATTCATATATGGAAATTGTTCTGCATCTAAATCTATATCAGTCAGTTTTGCTAAAGTATCTTTAGCATATGGGCCTGCGACATTTATGGCTGCGTAAGATGATGTAACGTTAACTATATGAACTTTTTTGCTGGTGCCAACCAACCACCACTTGAACCATTGTTCAATCGATTCCACTCCAGCAGTTGAAGTTGTTACAAAATAATGATTTTCACCCAATTTAGTCACAGTACCATCATCCATAATAGTTCCATTATCGGCGCACAATATACCATAACGAATTTTGCCTGTTTTTAAACTCGAAAATCGATGAGTATATAATCGGTCTAATAATTCTCCTGCACCATCTCCTTGAATATCCAACTTACCTAGGGTGCTAACATCTATAACTCCAACTTTATTCCTTACCACTAAAGCTTCATTGAACGAAGACCCATAATCCAACGGTCTTTGCCAAGCACCAACATCAACCATTTGAGCACCATTTTTTCTATGTAACCTATCAATCGGTGTTAAATGTTGTACAATCGAATCATGACGGGCCAAGGAAGCAATTGGAATTGGAGCCAAAGGAGGCCTTCTAGTTGTTATTCCACCACCCTCAAAATCTATTTTATTGGTAGTTCCACAAACTCTAGCAAAGGAATTTTGACACATTTCTCCCTGACAAGGACCCATTGTTACCGTAGTATACCTTTTTAAGGTCTGAATATCGGTATAACCTTCATCTATAGCTGTTTTTATATCTCCAGCCAAAACGTCTTCACAATAACAAATAAATGTTTTACCAGAAGATTGAATACTATTATCTTTTGGATTTAATTTTCCTGATTTATTAATTTCATTATTTATAGAATCATCTATATTTTTTACCTCACCAACTAAATCCCCAGTATAAAAACCAGCGTAAGATGCTGCTTGTAAGCCCGCTTTCTTTCCTGATAACAAATCGAATTCCAAACTTGACACACCAGAAACCCTACCTGCATAATAAACACTTTCAACTTCGTTTTCTGGCAAAAACTGATTCATTTCAGAATTAAATTCAACCTGAAACCCTGATTGCTGCAATAGTCCAAAATTAGTTTGCATACCATCGCTTACTGCCAACAAATCACAATTTATGTCTATCAAACCTTCATCATTATCAATGGTCCTGATGACACAACCATCAACATTATTGCTCCCATTAGATTTTACTACTGTATACCCCATATAAGTTTGTATTTCACGTTTATTTATTTCGGTCAATAAATCCAAATTGTCTGCTTCTTTTCTCTCATCTACTATTGCCACCACTTTAACATTAGAATCAGATAAATCTAATGCTGTCTGATAAATCAAATCCGATGCCCCAAAAACTACCGCTTTTTCCCCAAGTTGTAATCCATATAACCGTATCAATTTTTCAACAGCCGAACACAACATAATTCCAGGCAAATCATTGTTTTGGAAAACTGGTGGTATTTCATGAGCACCAGTAGTGACTACCACTGACTTAGAACGCAATTTAATAAAACATTCATTTTGGTTAACGCCCAGAAGATTATCTTCGTATGCTCCAAAAACTAACCCGTTATTTAATAAATGAATTGATTTGTTTGAGTTAATTTGTGATACAAGCATCGAGTTTAAGTCAGTCGTAAGTGATACTGTATCCTGACCAGGTATTTTTATTTCATATGGCCTATTCCATCGTAAATGACCGCCTAATTCACTATGTTTATCGATTAAAGTCACATCACAGCCATATTTCGCAGCCTCTATAGCCGCTGACATACCAGATGGACCTCCTCCAATAACAACAACGTCGCTATGCATATCAATGCTTGTATGATTAATATCACTAGTGGAACTTTCAGAAATAGCACCCAAACCAGCAATCCTCCGTATTATTTTTGCTGCGAAACTCCAAAGCGGTTTAGGTGTATGAAAAAATTTGTAATAAAACCCTACAGGCATTAACCAACCAAATTTATTTGTAACACTCATAAAATCTACTGCTAAAGATGGCCAAGCATTTTGTGATTTAACTACCATTCCTTCCTGTATAGGTTTTTGACAACACCTTACGTTCGGAATTCCATTTACTGTGACTAAACAATTGGGACAATTACCTTCTACACACAATAAACCTCTTGGTCTGTGATATTTAAAACTTCTACTAAATATTCTTATACCAGCGGCATACAAAGCAGATGCAATCGTATCGCCTTTATGACCCGTGATTTTTTTCCCGTCGAATTCAATTATCCTGGAGTAGGATAAATCAATATCCATTCCTTTATTTCTTGACGCTGAAAAAATCGTAGATTTATCTGATCCATATCTAGACATGTTATTTTGAACTAGTCCTCAGCTAATCTCGTATTTGACACTTTATTTGTCACAGTATCTCTGGTTGCTATTAACCAACTTCTGCACCCAGTAGCATGGTACCACCATTCATCTTGTTCCCCGGCAACATTATTTTTAAAGTAATAATATTGAGCCCATAAATTTCTATCTTCTGATTTTTCAGGTCTTGAAGTAATTTCACCACCTGACCTAAATTCATATACATCGCGAACCCCACAATTAGGGCAATCTATTAAAAAAGACATGTTTCCAATCCATAAGAATATTGTTTAAAAATAAAATCCACCGCTATCTAATAAGATTCCTGAGTACTTTATAGAATTATTTTTCTGAATGAATTTTTTACTGATATTTTACCTTGATCAAAAGTGAAAATATCGCATCCTCTTACTTTGCTTTCAATCCCTTGATTATCTGTAGCTGTAAAAGTCCATTCTGAAACTCCTCTTTCACCAGCAACAAAATGACTTGCTTCGATCCATTTACCGTCAGGAAATTTGTCTAACACAGCTTGAAACCCTTGTTTTACATTTTCAAAACCAGAATATTTCATCCCATCTATATTAGGACCTGAGGACAATTGAAATGTAGGATTATCAGACATAAATGTCATCAATAAATCGATGTCATGAGCTGTCCATGCATCAGCAAATTCCTGCAAAAATTCTGTAGTTACTTCGTTAGACTTAGACCCCATATTAATCTCCTATATTAATTATTCATTTTCCCTATTAAAACATAGTTAAATATCGATCAACTTCCCACTTAGAAACAGTTTTATGATAATCCTCCCACTCTGCCTTTTTGAGTGAAATAAATTCATCATAAATAACACCTAATGAACCTGATACAACAGTATCATTTTGTAGATTTTCAATAGCTTCATTTAGGTTTTGAGGTAAAATCCCAATACCTTTTGACTTTATATCTTCCAAGCTTAAATCATAAAGATTCCCTCTAAAAGGATCTCCAGGATCAAGTGATCTTTTCACTCCATCCATTCCTGCAGTAACATATGATCCAAATACTAAATACGGATTGCTAGCAGCTGATACAGTTCTATCTTCTAAATGACCAGGACCAGCTGTTCTTATCATTTGAGTTCTATTATTGTCACCATATGATACAAAAGCCGGAGTCCATGTAAAACCAGAAGTTGTACTCATTAAGCCACTACCTATTTGGAGTCGCTTGTAGCAGTTAACAGTGGGCGAATTGATTGCACACAGAGCCTTTGCATGGTCCAAAATCCCGCCTATAAAACTATATGCCATAGCTGATAAACCAAGTCCTCTTTCATCATTTTCATCCAAAAATAAATTTTCTCCAGTTTCAGCATCAGCTACATGGAAGTGAATGTGCCCACCACTTCCTGTTTTATCTGCAAAAGGTTTAGCCATATGCGTAGCAATAGCTCCATGCTGTTTTGCATACTGGCTAGTCATCATCTTAAAAAATGTATATCTGTCTGCAGTAGTTAAAGCATCGCTATATGTGAAATTCACTTCATATTGACCATTAGCATCTTCATGATCTGATTGATAAGGATCCCAACCCAAACTAGCCATTCCATTCATAAGTTCCCGCAAATAACTGCTTACATTTGCTATGCCCTTAAAGTCATAGCAAGGTTTGTCTAAGGTGTCTAAATTATCAGGATCCCATACCTGTATCTCACCATCAGATTTTTTTTCAACTAAAAAATGTTCTGGTTCTATACCGACGTAAAATTCTAAACCATCATCTCTTAATTTATTCAAGGTATTTTTCAAATGTTGCCTAGGATCAAACATATAAGGCTCTTCATCTACAAATAAATCTCCTGAGAATCTCGCTAATCCTTTCTCCCACGGCACCAGAGTATAAGTATCCAAATCGACTTTAGCTAGCATGTCGTGAGAATGAGGGCCTTGACCTAATCCCATTAACGCAGCTCCTGCAAATCCAGCACCTTCATCTATCACATCATCAAGGTGGTTGGCCGGAACCATTTTTACCTTTGGAGATCCATTTATATCAATGAACTGAACTAAAATATATTCAACTCCATCATCTTTAATTCGTTTTTTTATTATTTCTCTTTGGTCCATAGCTAGCACACCTTTTTATATTTATTTCATATTTAAAACGCTTAGTTATCTCCAAAAATCTTGTTAGTACCAACTAATGGCACTCTTGCCATAGCAGATGCTTCTATAGTTAATGCTGCTAAATCTTCGGGTTCAAGACTATGCACATCGCTCTTCCCGATAGACCTCGCTAACAAAGTCATTTCCATAGTCATCGCATTAATGAAATTGGCAACCCTTTCCGCACCTTCATCAGGGTCTAATCTACCAGTTAAATTTTCATCCTGTGTTGCAATTCCCACCGGGCATTTACCTGTATGACATCGATTACATTCACCTGCCGGAACGCCTATTTCTTTCACAAAATCCGACCCTGGTATTTCTCTATTGCAATTCAAGGCAATTAATGCAGATATCCCGATTGCTACCGCGTCAGCTCCCAAGGCTAAAGCCTTAGCAACATCTGCTCCACTTCTTATACCACCAGAAGCAATCAAACTAACCTTACCATCCAATTTGATTTCTCTTAAAGCTTCTCTGGCCAACACTATTGCAGGCACTGTTGGTATACCAGAGTGATCTAAGAGTATCTCAGATGATGCTCCAGTCCCGGCAACCATACTATCCACCACAACTGCATCCGCTCCAGCTTTAGCTGCTAATTTAACATCATCTGAAACTCGACATGCTCCCAATTTTACATGGACTGGAACTTTCCAATCGGTTGCTTCACGAAGTTGTTCAATTTTCATAGCTAAATCATCTGGGCCTAGCCAGTCAGGATGTCTTGCAGGACTTCTTTGATCAATACCCGTAGGCAAATCCCTCATATCTGCTATATGATCCAAAACTTTAATCCCCATTAACATTCCACCAGTTCCGGGTTTAGCACCTTGTCCTACAACTATTTCAATTGCTTGAGCCTGCTTGAGATGATGAGGATTGAAACCATATCTACTAGGTAATACCTGGTAAATCAATTTACCCGATGCTTTTCTTTCAGAAGGTAACATCCCACCATCACCAGTACAACTAGCCGTACCAACCATATTTGCTGCTTTACCCAAAGCTGTTTTTGCATTAGCAGACAAAGCTCCGTAGCTCATACCCGTAATATAAATTGGTGTATCTAACACAAGAGGATTTTCAGCATTTAATCCTCCTATTATAGTTCTAGTATTACATTTCTCTTTGTAGCCTTCCAATGGGAATCGAGTTAAACCTGTCGATAGAAAGGTTAAATCATCGAAATGGGTTACTTTTTGAAAACTACTAAACCCACGAATTCTATATCTACCTAAATCTGATTTCGCATGTATATCTTCTATAACCCACGGAGAAAAAATTTGACTTGTTCTGTTCACCATAATTGATACCAACCTAAATTGATGATTTTTCTAATCGCTCTAATTTATCGAAATGGTAAAGTTTTTTACCTGAAACTATTTTTTTAAATTCCGGTTGTTTATCAATACCATTTTTCTCCAACTTGTCCCAAATTGAAATTAATTCTTTTTTTGTCACATCAACAACTACAGCATCATTACCTAAAGATGCTATTTCCCCTCCAACATAAATTTCTCCTTCATACATCGAATCGCCAACGGCATCTCCAACATCACCACAAACGATAATTTGACCTTTTTGCATCATAAATCCTGTCAAAAACCCAGAATCCCCTCCAATAACTAAAGATCCTCCTTTCATGGATATACCTGCTCTTGCACCAGCATTTCTGCCAACGCAAATATCCCCACCCCTCATGCTTGCCCCAACAGAAGCACCAGCATCTTTGCTGACTGTTATAGTACCACTCATAAGGTTTTCACCTAAAGCCCAACCCGAATTGCCTTCAACTAATACAGATGGACCGTCTAAGAGACTAGCACAATAATAACCCAAACTCCCTCTTACTGTAATATTACATTCTTCCAAAACACCTACTATTATATTGTGTCTTGCTTTCGGATTTATTATTTCGATATCTTCTTTTGCTGCGATCAATTCATTTAATCGAATATTAATTTGCCTAGTCGAAAGTTGAAAAGCATCTATACTAACCAAGTCATACACTCCCGTTCCTGTGGTTCAAACCTATCAATTTCATCTTGAAAGACACTCAATAAGGCTGTTTCTTCTGATGCTACCGCAACCCTATCTTCCGTTTCCATGATGACTAGCGGTTTCGCAGACCAACTATCTTTTGCATAGCCAATACCATCATTAGTAGAAACTAAATAAGTAAAGGTTCCATCTAATACCTCTAATGATTCCTTAATGGCTTCATCTAAATTCAAACCTGATTTAATCCTTTCCGCTAGAAACACTGATATGATTTCTGAATCATTTCCAGTTTGAAATTTGTGTCCCATATCCTGATATTTCCTTCTTAAAGAATGGTAATTCGTAAGTTGACCATTGTGTACTACCGAAATATCAGGAAAAGGATATGCCCAAAACGGATGTGAATGACTAACATCAATCTTACTTTCTGTAGCCATACGCACATGTCCAATCCCATGAGTACCTTTTATATCACCTATTGAATGACGTTCATTTAATTCAGTAGCATCTCCTACATCTTTCACTATCTCTGAATTGGTACCAATTGAATCTACCTCTACGCCATCGATGTCAGCAATAGTATTAGCTAACTTACTTAAATCCCCTTCATAGTTGGCGCATATTTTACCGAAGCCATTTGCAAACCCCGAATATTCAATAACCCCCCCAATACTTGAGATTTCTTTTGACAAAATTGCTGATGCATCGGGGTTTTTATTTTCGATCCTATACCTAATAATATAATCAGATTTGTTTTCCACGCCTCCTATAGTAATACCTGTAGAATCGCGACCTCTATGTTCTAAAGATTCTAGCATTTTAATCAAATCAGAACCTACGGAAGCTAATCCAGCTGATTCAGTATTTTTATATATCATCCCTATAACGCCACACACAATGATTCCCTCCCTATATTATTTAATCCAAAAATTCTTATTAAAATTATAAATTCACCTATATTTATCAGTATTATTCTTTCATTCGACCATAAACCATCTTGTATCTTTTTCACAGACTTCTCTATCTTCATATAATGATTCAAGATAATAAGCTATATCAAATAACGTATTTTCATTATAATTGTTGGCAACAATTTGAATCCCTATAGGCAACCCATTATCAGCCATTCCAAAAGGAATTGAAATCGCTGGAAAACCTGTTATGCCAAATGTGCATGTAATGGCAGCGGCATGGCTAGCTGGCATTTCTTGTCCATCTATAACAATATTTTGCGAATCATGTTTAGGAGCCAAATTAGGCGCTGTTGGGCATATTAAAATGTCATATTTAGCGAAATAATCGGTAAACCAATATTTATAGCTATCACAAACGCTACTGGCTTTCAAAAACGTATCTAAATCAGGCCTTTCTATCGATAGCAAACCGCTTATTGGTTCTGATAATTCCGATTCACTCCCTCTTACATACTTATTCAAATACTCCACACCCTCTCCTGCCAATAATACGTAGGTAGCATCTATTGGAGAAAGTCCATCCACTATTGGAACAGAGATTTTTTCTACCGTGCAGTGATTAAGCTCCAAAGCTTCAACCGCAGTTTCAACAACATTCCTTATCTGTGGATCTACTGGATCATACGGTTCATTATCGAACCATCCAACTTTCATCCCCTTAAAATCTGGTATTGATTTACTTTCTGTAGGAATTGGTAAAGCGTATTGATCCAAACCGTTATAGCCACTTAATATATGATATGAACTAACTATATCTCGAACACTTCTTGCAATGGGACCAGCATGAAAATATCTTGTAAGCATTTCGGGCCAATGTCCTGTTAAAGGTATCCGGCCTTGGGTAGGCTTAAATCCTACAACTCCACAATAATGTGCAGGTAGTCTATTCGAACCTCCTAAATCACTTCCAACACCCAAAGGAGACAAACCTGATGATATACATATAGCTTCTCCACCGGATGATCCACCACACGTATGTCCTTTCATCCAGGGATTTTCCCCTTTTTCAAAAATTGCACTAGATGTTTCAGCAGCTAACGCAAATTCCGGTAAGTTCGTCTTACCAATCAAAATCCCACCTGCATTCTTTAATCTTTTTACAACTTCGGAATCACTTTCAGGAATTCTATCTAAAAACAATTTCGATCCTCTAGTAGTTCTAATACCAGCTGAATCAAACACATCCTTCATGGTAAATGGAACACCATGCAAAGGACCTTTAATTAAACCATCTTCCAATTCTTTGTCTGCCTGGCTTGCTTGTTCCAAAGCATCTTCAGCAAACGTTACGATACCATTTAATTTAGAATTGAAATTTTTATACCTATCAACATGAAGAGAAATTAATTCACGAGAATTTGTATGGCCATTGCGTATAGCCTCTGCCATAAAACTAGCATCCTGATGAATTAAATCTTTACACATAAAACCAAACCAAACCAATTATTTGAATGGGAAGAATATCGTATCATTAATCGCAGTATATTTGAACAGAATAAACCTAATTTTGGGCATTCAAGAATAAAGCTTACGCTCAAAAATAATTGATTTGAATTAAGCCAAATAAATTATAATCCAATCTTAAATAAATCAAACTTAAAATATAAGATCTCTTATGTTTTTTATGCTTTGAGCTACGGTATATTTGTCATTATATACAGCTGAACCAGCCACAATAATATCCGCTCCAGCTTGTACAACCGACCTAACAGTATCAACATTTACACCCCCATCTACTTCCAGTTCTGCTTCAGATACCGAACCATCCAACATTTTTCTGACATTTTTAATTTTTGGCACCATTGATTTAATAAATTCTTGCCCAGAATATCCAGGATTGACTGTCATAACCAACACGAGATCTATTTGGTCCAACAATTCTTTTATTACGTCAAAAGATGTTCCTGGATTTATTGCTATTCCTGCTTTGGCTCCTAAATTTTTAATATCTAAAATAGTTCTATGGATATGTTTAGCAGATTCATAGTGAACAGTTAACAGATCCGCTCCTATATCAACTAATTCATGAACAAATCTACTTGGCTCTGAGACCATCATATGAACATCTAAAGGTAAGTCTGTTGCTTTTCTTATAGCATCTACTATTAAAGGTCCCATAGTTAGATTAGAAACAAATTGCCCATCCATTAAATCAATATGTATATAATCAGCTCCACCTTCCTGAGCTTCAACAATTTGGTCTCTCAACATACCAAAGTCTGCAGATAATATTGATGGTGCTATTTTAATCTCTGATGCCATTTTGCTTTTCTTTTTTTAAATTTTCTTTGGCTATTTTTATAGAAGATTCAATATTTTTTAAAGCAGTTCCGCCAAAAATATTTCGTGAATTGATTGAATTTTCAATCGTAATTTCAGTTACATCAACTTCAAACAATTCAGAAAATGATTTATATTTTTCTAAAGATAATTCGTGAATATTTTGTTTTGTTTCAAGTACATAATCCGTCAAATCATTCACAATTCCATGAGCTTCTCTAAAAGGCATTCCTTTTCTCACTAGATAATCGGCAATATCGGTTGCTAAAACATTAC
>CAZYCG010000025.1:0-17868 GCA_964645865.1 uncultured Dehalococcoidia bacterium
CTGCAGTAGCAATAAACAATTCAGGTGATGATATAGTTTCCCATCCAGCACTATGGTGTTCACCTATCCAGGCTTCATCAAAAGTTAATTTATCTAACCACTGCAACAACTCCAAATCCCTTTCAAGACCTAGAGTTGGATTTTCCTCAACCCAATGAAACGGAGCTAAAAATATTCCGAAACTCATTCTTTCAGGTAGTGACATTATACGCACCTAACATTTTAATATTTAAAACCAACCTTTACTTTAATAATCAATCGGTTTTATGGACTTCTACTTTACTAGTTGGATGAATAGCCAATAATCTGGCAGGTTTTCCAGACTTATTGGTAAATCCGTGTTTCACACCTGCAGGGGCTAAAACGGTATCACCAGCTTTAACAACTACATTATCATCACCAAGAAGTGCAACCAATTCTCCTTCCAAAATATACATAGCTTCTTCTTTCGGATGAAAATGAGTAGGGACTTGACTCCCTGCTTCAAGATTTAAGTCAGCAACTGTTAAAGAATCAGATCCAAAAGCGCCATTAACTATTTCCGTACGTTCGATACCAGGAGCAAAATCTCCTGTTTTAGAATCTTCTTTGCGCAATATAGGCATAATAACACCTCATTTTATTTTATCTAATGTTGATTTATACTTAACAGAATTTATCTTTCAATAGGACAAATTATGCATAAACGTATCATACACGAAAGTATAGTATATAAATCAACAGGTATTTACTCAGCATTCCCAATATTAAATCACTTAGATAACGATAAAATCGCCATTGGTTTTTCCAAATCTTTAGCGAGAGACCATACGGTAATTGGAGAATGGACAGTTTTAACATCAACAGACCAAGGTAAGACTTGGGAAAATGATAAAGATATAAACATCCCGCTTAATTGGCCTGCTCCCACAATAAGAGAGCGGTCAGATCGGACTACAGTTAAACTAAGCGATAATGTTTTCGTATCAGCCGGAACCGTCGGTTTCGAACCGTGGGATATTTCAAAGAAATCTGATGCTTCATCACAAGACCTTTATATTTATCCTCACCCGTGGAATCCAGATTTGATTTCTGTAAGAAACAACACATTGTTCACAAACATATCCACAGATGGTGGCAAAACATGGGAGCGCCAAGAATGGAAGGTTCCAGGATTCAAGATTTTGATGTCCTTTGCTAGGGGAACAAGATTAAGCACAGGTGAAGTGCTAATCCCCGTATATGGAACGGACAAAAACGGAAGGCATCATAACTTCATTTGGAGGTCTGATTCATATTGTAAAAACTGGCAACTAGTAAAGGTAGGTTCATTCGAATCAAATTTGAGCTTGATGGGAGAGATGTCATTTTTAGAAACTTCCCCCGGAAATGTTTTGGGACTTTCAAGAAACGAATTTGGATATTTTACGCAAACTTGGTCTTCTGACCTTGGTAAAACTTGGACATATCCTGTATTAACCGAAATATGGGCACCACATTCACCTCCTGACTTAATAAAATTGCATGATGGATCTATCTTGTGTACTTACGGATATAGAAGAGACCCCATGGGCATTAAGGCTGTAATCAGTCAAGACAATGGCCAAACCTGGGATATACAAAACACAGCAATGTTACGAAAAGACGGTGGATATCCAACACAATCATTCAAAGTGGATGATACAGACTTCGAAAACCTTAAAATATCTGGACCTGAGTTCCGAAAAAGATTGAGTGCTGGGATAGTGAGCAAAGCACATATGCCAGAAACAGCTAGACCGGATTTAGGGTATGCATTATCTACTCAGCTATCCGATAATTCAATATTTTCGTGTTATTACATAACTACTTCAGATCGGATCACACATATTGCATGTACATTATGGGAAATAACTTAGTTTTAAATTAAAATAAAAATCGCATATACCTTGATATTTAAAAAGGGAAATGAATTTTACAGGAGTTTTATAATTGGAAGGTCCTAGAGCTTGTAAACCAGAAGAACTAAAAGATGTAGTTGCGTTCATCAACAGTATTTTCAGGCCTGACAGCGACCAGAGCATAGATACTGATTATCCTCTCATATTTAATTCAGACAAATTAGATTATATGCGGATAATAAAAACAGACGGTAAAATAGCTTCTCATGTACCTGTTGCCCATAGGCATATAATTACCCCTACCGACCAATTCGCTATGGGAATCATAAGTCCCACAGGGACACACCCTGACCATCGCCACAAAGGATACGGAACATTGTGCTTAAATGATTGCGTATCAATTATGGAAAATAATCATTGGCCTATTTCTGTACTGTGGACCCAAGAACAAACCTTCCCTTTTTATCAAAATTCCGGATGGGAAGGCGTAAAAACCCAAGGGAAGTTTATATCTATTAATCCATCAGACCATAAAGAGTTTAAAGAATTAGGATTTGAGGTTTCTAGACTAAATGATGGAGACCAAAAACAATTGAATGAAGTGATTTCCATCCACAAAAAACATCCATACACAATAGAACGTTCCGAAGATGATTATAAAACTTTATTCAACTTGCATAAGATAGAGACGTGGATTGCTTCTGCTGGTGGTAAAGTCGCTGGTTACATGGTTTACGCTAACGGCTCAAATAAATCTGGGATTATAGAAACCGGTGGCAATGTTAAAGCAATTGAAACTATATTGAATAATTATTTCGCTCATAATCCGCAGAAGTCTCCTCAAGCACTTTTACCTTTATTTCATACAAATCTTGAATCTATATTGCAATCAAGATTGCCTAAACACGAACCGCAGCCAATAGAAATAGCTGATAGTGGCGGCTATATGATGATAAGAATAAATAGTCTTATCGACTTTATCAATTCAATAAAAAAATATTTAGACAAAAAGGCTAATGACACAGAAGGTACGTTTAGTTTGAAATGTAAAGAAACAAAAGAAATTATTACTGTAAATCTAGCTAATGGGAAAAGTCACATCTGTGTAAAAAACACCAAAAACGCTTTAGAACTAACACGACGGCAACTTACCCAATTATTTTTTGGTTCACATCCTGATATCGAAAATCCAAATCTTGGCCCATATACGGAAATATTATCCAACCTATTCCCTTACTATTTTCATATATGGGAATTAGACCATTCTTAGAACTTGTACAAAAATATTACACCTTTAAGGAAAGTGAAATGATTATAATAGATGGCGACTATCCCATGGCTATTGGTGCAATCGGAGCTGGGAGAGATTTAAAAAAACCGATTGACGAAGTTAGAAAAGAACCTCCAGTTAAAACTCGCGCCTTAGAATGGGATAACGCAGAAACAATGGCTACTATACCTGAAATGCGTAACGGCAAAATTGCTGCAGCACTTGTAAAGGTCGTCGCGTGCGTAGTTAAACCTGGACATTCACATGGAGAATTTGTGTCCGCAGAAGCTGCATATGGATGGGCTCAAGGTCAATTAGCCTATTACAAACTGTTGGAACATCAGAACGAGATCAAAATATTGTCAACAAAATCATCATTTAAAACTCACATGGAATTATGGGAGTCTCAAGAAGACAAGGCAAAAGACCTTCCTGTGGGTTTTATTTTAGGCATGGAAGGAGCAGATTCGATCGTTTACCCTGAACAGGTTAATGAATGGTACGAAGAAGGACTAAGAGTAATCAGCTTATCCCATTATGGAGTAAGTTACTATTCTCACGGAACTGGTACAGGTACAGATGGAGGGCTTACAAAATCAGCTAAGCCATTACTTAAAGAAATGGAAAAGTTGAATATAATACTTGACGTTAGTCATACCTCAGACCAATCCGTTAGAGAAGAATTTAAATTATTCGATGGACCAGTACTAGCAAGTCATCAAAACTGTAGAAGCTTAGTTCCTGGCGAACGCCAACAACCCGACGATATCCTAAAAGAAGTAATTTCTAGAGGAGGCGTTATCGGATCATCAATGGATACATATATGTTAAATAAAAATTATGAACTTGATTGGGGAGGACATATCCCAAACCGGAGAGAAATCTTTTCAAGCGAGTCGATTACGTTGGAAGATTTTGTTGACCACATCGACTATATATGTCAGCTATCAGGCAATTCTAATCATGCGGCAATAGGAGGTGATACCGATGGGCAAGGTGGTGCTGAAGGAGCACCTCACGATGTCGATACTGTTAAAGATTACATGAAAATATCTGACATATTGAATCGGAGGGGCTACAAACAAACTGATATAGAAAATATTATGTATAAAAACTGGTCTAATCTTTTTCAAAAAGAATTAAGCGATTAATAATAGACGAATGTTCAACATCGTACTTTATCAACCTTTAATTCCACACAACACGGGGAATATAATTCGTTTGTGTACCAATATTGGAGCAAAATTGCATCTTATAGAACCCCTCGGATTTGATTTGGATGATAAGAACCTAAAAAGAGCTGCTCTAGATTATTCAGTAATGGACAATATACAAACATATTCTTCTTTTTTAGATTATATTGATAATCATGATATATCTCGTATTTTTGCGACTACTACTTCAGCTTCCCAAATATACACAGAGATAAATTACAAAATCGGAGATACACTCTTATTTGGACCAGAAGATTCTGGATTGCCAAACAAAATCAAAAACATGATACCGAACACAATAAAAATACCTATGCAGCCCAACAATAGGAGTTTGAATTTATCTAATGCTGCAGCAATAGTCTCATATGAAGCTTGGAGACAATTACAATTCTTGACTAACCAAACTTTTAACAAGGAAATTTAATTAAATTAGCTAGTATATGATTAAATCTGCAATAACATTTTTTTGTGAAAATAAATCACTTTATTGGATTCTAACCATTACCATTTTGGCACCAATATTTATTACAAATTGTCAGACACAATCCCAAAACCTAGTTGATCCAGGCGAAATTAATAAAAACGCAATCATTTATGCTTCTCAAACCATAAATGACAATTCTGACAATACCGGCTTGGTCAATATATACATCATAAACCCAGACCACCCTGAAAAAGCAAACATAGTTCCTTTACCAACTGGATCTTCAGACCCATCTTGGTCACCAGATAAATCTAGTATAGCTTTCGTCCAAACCAGTGAAGAAGGAAGATTCATCTATAATTCCAACACCAACGGGACTGAGATACGCAGATTGACAAATTCACATGACACGCAACCTAATTGGTCTCCAAATACGGGAAATATTGTATTTACTTCATATCGTTCAGGATCACCAGGGATATACAAAATCGATACCAACGGGAATAACTTGGAACAGGTGATAGACAGTGAATTTCAAGAAAAAGATCCAGCTTGGTCAGCACAAGCTGATGAAATTTTATATATTTCAGATGTTACGGGAAATTTCGAAATATATTCAATAAATCTTCAAACTAAAGATGTTTCGCAATTAACTAATAGCCTTGAAAATAAATTCGCTCCGAACTTGTCACCCAATGGTAAATACTTGGCGTTCCATTCTTCAATTGAAGATCAAAATAACCTAGATATTTACACATTGGAGTTAGATACAAATAAAATCCAACGTATAACATATGATGCTGGTTGGGATACAAGCCCTGAATGGAACAGCGCAGGGAATAAATTAACATTTGTTTCAACGCGAGATGGGAATCAGGATATTTACATTATCGAATTGAGCACGACTAAAATTACAAGAATCACTAAAAATCCTGGGTCTGATGTAAACCCATCATGGTAAATTAAAAACAAAAGGACAAAAAATTGAAATCCAATTCAAAACAAATTTTAAAACAACTAGGTTTAGGAAAAACTATTTCACAGATATGCGAAGACGAAAACATCACAAGTTCACAATTCGATTCCTGGTGGAAATCAGAAACCAAATCAAGAATCCCTTTGACTAACGGGGATAAAACCTTACTCAAACAAGGTTCAGCACAAATCTATAGAGACAAATGGGGGGTTCCTCATATCTATGGTTCAGATTCAGAGTCTCTTTTTTTCGCATATGGATATGCAATGGCACAGGACAGATTATGGCAAATGGATTATTTCAAAAGAAGAGCTCTAGGTAGACTTTCAGAAGTTCTAGGCCCTACCGAAATAGAACAGGACACAGTATCTAAAACGATTGGTCTTGAAAACATAGCTGAAAATGAAATAAATAACTTACCTGAAAAAACTCTTAGTAAATTATCCGCTTTCTCCGATGGCATAAATTCTCTTATAAAACAAAGTGAGTTGCTACCAATTGAATTCGATATATTAGATTACGAACCAGAAAAATGGACTTCTAAAGACTCTATAGCTATTTTAGCAGAATTCAGATGGTATTTAACCGGAAGATTGCCGGTAATAGCCATTCCAGAATTTGCAAAACGTACTCTTCAAAACGAAAATCTGTATCAAGAATTTATAACAGGAGAAGCTGAAAGTGAAAGTATCGTGCCAGAAGGATACTATCAAAAAGACACAAGTACCACTAAAAACGGAGGAGGGGTTGTTAGCGAACCAAATGAAGGCCAAGGAAGTAACAATTGGGTAATCAACGCTAGCAAATCCAAAAATAATGCTCCGATGGTTGCCAGCGACCCCCATATAGCTTTCACATCACCCAACTGTTGGTATGAAGCACATTTTTCAGGAGCTGGTTTTAATGCTGCAGGAGCCGGTTACGTTGGATTTCCAGGAATAATTTTCGGCAGAAACGAAAATATAGCATGGGGTGTTACCAATAACATTTGTGCGCAAAGAGACCTTTATAAAGAAACCGTAGATAAGCATGACCCTAGTTTATTCTTATATGATGGCAAATGGGAAAAAGCACAAACGAAAGAAGTTTCAATAAAGGTAAAAAACAATAAAGATCATCTGATAAATTTAATAACTACAAGAAACGGACCGATAGTTGACCATTTACTTCCCTCCCCTCTAAAAAGTTTAGGCCCAGTTTCACTTAATTGGGTAGGTTTTGATTTCAGTGACGAACTAACATGTCTTCTTGAATTAAATAAATCAAAAACCTGTAAAGAGGGAATTAAATCTTTGGAAAATTGGGAGGTTCCAACATGGAGCTTTGTAATAGGTGATAATAAAGGAGATATTTGCTATCAAAGTACCGGTAGTATTCCAATAAGAAGTAATTGGAACAGAAGATTTAGAGATGGTTCCGACCCTGAAAATTCTTGGCAGGGATTTATACCGAAAAAAGATATGCCTGCAATTTACAATCCATCAGAAGGGTATGCAAGATCAGCGAATAACCGGCTCGCCCCAGAAGATTTCCCGCAACCATTATCAGGAGTTTGGAATAGTGGGTACAGAGCTCTTCGTATCAGACAAATGCTCGAATCCAAATCTGATTTTAGCAGGGAAGATTTTGCGAAGATGCAATTAGATGTCACATCCATGCGTGCAGTTGAAGTACTTCCACACCTGATAAAATCTCTTGAGCTTTCATCCGAGCAGAAAATATCAGATGTCACAAGTCATTTGAAAAATTGGAACGCGGAAATGAACACTGATTCCGTAGCGGCATCTATCTTCGAAATATTTTTTGCAACATGGTGTGAATCAGTAGCTGCTGAACGATTTTCTAAAAGTTCATTGTCTTTGATTTCTCAAGCAATCTCAGGCTTGGCAGTAAAACTACTAATACAAGATCAACACGGCTGGTTTAAGAACGATGATAGACAAAACGCAATTATACAAGCGATGAATTCGACAATATCCAAATTAACCGACCAAATCGGTCCAAATATGAGTGAATGGTATTGGGGGGAAATCCATAAAATCAATCTTCCTCACAAACTATCTACCATAGGAGACCTAGACAAATTACTAGACACGGGAGGAGAGCCTATAAGCGGCAATGGGATAACGGTTTGTAATACAGGTTACGACCCTAATTATCTTGCATCTATTGGAGCCAACTGGCGACACAACGCTGATTTGAGTGAGACACCTAGCGGAATATGGGCAATTGATTCATGTGGACAGTCTGGACATCCAGGCAGTCCACATTACGGCGACCAATTGACTAATTGGATTAAAGGAGACCATCATTTCTTACCTTTAGATTTAGAACAAGTCAAATCTAATGCAACTAACACATTACAGATAACTTCAAAATAAAATTCTATATGGTGCAACATGAAATCTGAACATTTTAAAGAAGGAAGAGAACAAGGTACCAAATATCTGTTGGAACAATTATCGAGTGACGGGCAATTCGGCAATCCTGAGGCAGGAGTAACAGATTATTATAAAGTACCCTCTGCATTCCAAGTATCTGGAAGAAATCAATCAGCTAACCTACTAATTGACTGGATAAGGAAAAATGGATTTAAATCTGACGGAGATTTCGGACCAAGGCCGGCGGGTGATGATCTATATTATTATTTATACTTCAATAGCTGGGTTATTATTGGGGCTCAAAGACTTGGACAATTTGATTTATCTCAAAAAGGAATGGAATATCTTAGGCAATTTTGGGATTCTCAAAGCGGCGGATTTTATTCAAGTGTGACTAATAGTTCATCTACAACCAAACAAGATCTGTGGGTAACCAGCGGATGTGGACAAGCTGCTCTGTATACGGGTCATATGGATATTGCAATAGGAGTTGGTAATTGGATGAAAAGAATGATGGAACTTCAACCGGATTACCCTAACAAACTATATACGGTCTACAGCAGATCCAAAGAATTACATACAGATATAGATGAAAAAGATCCAATACGTTATGTACTAATAAATGCGACTGAAGGTGACCAGTATTTTTTTCATCCAGGTATTGCTGCTGGATTCCTAGCGAGACTATACCAAGCAACATTAGACCAACAGTGGCTTGACCTCAGCATGGAATACATGAAATTTGCAGAAACCGCGTCAGATCATTTACTCAACCTCTTACGAGCAGGTAAAGTGGCATGGGCAGCTTCTGTACTTTACACCTTGACTTCGAAAGAAGTTTACAAGAATCTAGCTGAAAAAATCGGTTCAAATATTCTTGACCAACAAGCAAGTGATGGGGGTTGGCATTCAGTAGGAGAACCAATGCTAAGGAATGATGCTACAGCTGAAATGGTTGTATGGCTTGACGAAATCTATCAAGCCACACGCGAATAAATAACCTAATTTAATTATTCATCCTTTTGCAACTAACGATCTCAATTCTTCAAAATTCTTGTTAACCCAACTATATAGATTTATCAAATCGTTTCCCATACAAAAATGTTTGACACCCAATTCCATATATTGAGCAACCTGTTCAGGAGCACTTATACTTGGTCTAGGTGTAACGCCCATTTCAATTGCAATCTTGATTACTTCTAGCTCAACTTTCTTTACTTCTTTAGGATTTGTCCTAACAAACCCTGGCTTACCCAAACTCATAGAATAGTCATTTCCACCAAAAACAACCATATCCACACCAGAAACAGACAGAATCTCTCTTAAATTTTCGATTGCCCCTTTTTTCTCGATCATCAATGCAATTACGCTATCATTCAAATATTTCACATATTCCTTGGTTCCACTTTCTAACCCGTAAGATGAAAATCTTCTGTCGGCTGAGCTAAAATTACCCAGATCGGAATTTCCATCAGGTCGAACCGCTGAAACACATTTCTCAGCATCGCTTACACTTTTAGTATCGGTGAAAAGAATATTTTGAAACCCGGAACCAAGAGCTCTGCTCGCAGTAAAACCTTGATTTTCTTTATCTATTTTAATCATCGAGGTCATTCCGTATAACTCTGTAGACCTTGCTAAATTATCGAGCGAATGTAGGCTGTATGGCATGTATTCTGCTTCAAATTCTATATAGTCTACCAAACCAGTTTTTCCTATTATTTCAACAACGTCGGGAGAATCAACTGTGACATTCATGCCAAAACTAGGTTTATCTTGATCAATCAATTCGCGTAATTTATTATTTCTCACAAATAACTCCTTCCTATTTATCTCAAATAGTTTATTTTATGCATTTGCTTTAACAACATCACAACTTATCTAGATACTGTTTCACAAAATCCATTTTAACTAATTTACTATATGCAGTCTGCAATTCTAATGTAACATCACCAGGTACAGTTTTTGATTTAACCTGTAACCCGTTAATCATGGATACAGGACAAATACAAAAGCTAGTAGAAGTAACAAATATTTCATCTGCTGTATAGGCATCAAACACGTCCAAATCAGTTTCTTTAATTTCATATCCTAAGTTATCCGCCAACTCTATAGTGACTTGTCTACTTATTCCAGCTAATACAAATTGCTCTCTAGGAGTATAAATAACTCCTTTATTCACTAAAAATATATTGGCTCCATGACCCTCACACAAATTACCATTAACATCTAATAATAAAGCTAACGCTCTCGAATCTTGAGATTGAACTTCTAATTCAGCTTGTATTAAATTTATATAATTATGCATTTTGGCCCTTGGACTTAATGATTCAGGCGCAGTCCGCCGAATCGATGAGGTTATCATCTTGATTCCATCTCTATAATATTCAGCTCTCTCTTGAAGAGGCAAAGGAAAACATTCAATAACAATCGTAGGTTTCATACCACCAGGCAATCCTCTAACCCCCCTACTCACTCGCTGTGAAACCCAATAATCATCACCTTCCGGCAATATTTCAAGGTTTTTATCCAAAATCTTTAATGTAATCTCTTTCATCTCTGCCTTATCTACAGGAGAATCTATTCTCATATATCTTAATGATTCATAAAATCTGTCAAGATGTTGCTCTAATCTAAATATCTCACCGTTAAATGTACGTGTAGTATCAAAAACAGCATCTCCATACAAAAACCCTCTATCGTTTATGGATACAGATGCTTGGCTCTCAGGTAGTATTTCACCATTTACATAAGCTACTCTTTCAGTTGACATCCATCTCTCCTAATGTATCCAAAATCAAATTTTTTATTTGTGCCCCAAAAGCATAGTTATCACGGAGTACAAGTATATCCATTTTTTTATTTAACACAATGCAAGCAATTATTTATTTCAAATATGTTCCAACAATAAAGCTTTATTAATCCAGTTATCTAATAAATCTAGATTATCGTACAATTATTAATTGCGCGCGTTAAATTAAATGAATCAAAGTTTTCTATAGCAGAACAATAAGATACAATTACCACCCAATCAAGTACTAAACTATTTTAGTATTACGAATATATAAAAGCAGGAGTCTAAAATGGACAGAAAACAGGTAGGAAAATCTGATGTGGAAATTAGCGGGATTGGTTTAGGAACTACAACTTTTGGAAGAGAGATAGACCAAGACACAGCTTTTGAAATCATGGACTATGCAGTAGAAAACGGAATCACATTTTTTGATACCGCAGAAGCATATGGAGGTGGTAATTCGTATGAAGGAAGAAAACAGGCAGACGGTACTACCGATGTAAGAGAAAAAAGTACTGAAATGAGTTCATCTGAACTTATAATCGGTCGCTGGATGAAAGCCAGAGGTTCAAGAAAGGATATAGAACTCTGCACTAAAATAAGTGGAGGAAAAGCTCGTCCTGAACAAATCAAAAATGCTCTCGATGCTAGTTTAGAACGATTAGGCACCGATTGTGTGGACATTTACAAAATTCATTCTCCAGATGTAAACACACCTATATCTGAATCATTAGGCGCCTTGGATGAACAGGTCAACCTTGGCAAAATAAAGGTGTTTGGCGGATCAAATTATAGCGGAGACCAGATTTCTGAAATGCTTGATGAAGCAAAGAAAAACGGATACAAAAGATTTGAGATAATGCAGCCAAATTACAACCTAGCTGTACCTGATTCAGAGACTGATGTATTCCCAATATGTGTAAAAGAACAAATCGCTATAACCCCTTATAGTCCATTAGGAGCAGGCTTTTTGACGGGGAAATATATCAGAGGAGATAGAAATGCTATACCTAAAGGTACTCGTATGGATGTAGCTCCAGGACATATTGATATATATTTCAACGACCGCAGTTTCAATATAGTGGATAAACTCAAGATTAAATCTGAGGAACTCGGTGTACCAATAACGCAACTTGCGATGGGTTGGGTAATGGCCCACCCTTCTGTTACTGCCGCACTTGCAGGTGCTAAGTCCACTAACCATCTTCAGAATGCCATAAACGCATACAATATGAACCTTGGAAAACTCCGAGATGAAATGTCCGCTTGGGAATAATACATAAGTTTTTCAAATGCCAATTAAAATGTTGTTAATGCTATGAGCACTTTATGTGTAATTAGAAATTCAGTTTTGTTTTATGTGGTAATAACATCCGCTTTGATATTTGTAATATCAAGTGGATGCGTCAATAGTGCCAAAAATGAAATAACCTTTGGTGAAACCACTTTATATTTCACCAAAAACGTACCAAGGAATGAAGCCCAATCTTTAGGAGACTACCTTTATGAAATCGGCTATCTTGGTGCAACTTCGGCGGCAGACGCGAGACTTGATAAAACAAAAGAAAAGTACATACTGAATTTAAACGTTATGAGTGAACTCGAGTCTAGCGAAGAAGTAATACTTGATGTGGATATTTTATCCAATAGGATCTCGCAAAAAATTTTACAGGGTGCACCTTTAGAAATAATCCTATCAGACGATAACTTGACCCCATATAGAACAGTAATACCACGGCAACTTGGCAAATTGATTGAGTCCAATAATAATGAACTTTTTTATACCAAAAGCATATCTGATGAAAAAGCGAATAAATTCATCGATTACCTTAAAGTAAATGATGTATGGACCAACTCGACAGACAACATAGATCAACTCGATAAAGATTCAGAAACATATATTTACCGCACCAACAATGAAAATTTTGAGGCTGACCCATCAAATGCAAAGATGTTTTCAGCTCTATCATCAGCTAAAATCTTTGATGGATACGACGTGACAATAGAAATAACAGATAAACAATTGCGTCCGTTAATTGTTATATCGAGTTACGAACTCGGCAATTTATTAGAATATGAAAGCAACAAACTTTTCCACTCAGCAAATATAACTAATTATCAAGCAAACTCGCTACTAGATTATTTGATAGCATGGAATATTTTTTCTACAGAATCTCAAAAAGGTGGATTGCTAACTATCGAAAAAGATGTGTACATATTTAAATTGATTATAGATGAAACAATGCATGAAAACGATGAAACCAGGAAAACATTAGCAGTTCTTGGCAACATGATTAAAGAAAACGTATTTCCAAACCAAAAAGTTCACGTCCATATAGCTAATCCAGCACTTGAAACTGTATCTGTTGTAATTCCTATGGAAAGCAAATAGCTGGTTCTTCTAATTTCTTTAAGATTAACTGTTTAAGGCATCTACAAATGTTAAATCCCTACCGGTTAAAACAGGTCTTACCTCTGTAAGAAAAGTATTCAAAATTGTTTCCGGAGTCAAATTGGAAGTATCAAACTCCATTTTCCTTTTTATATTAGCTTGCTGAAACTCATATAAAAATTCATCCTGTATTTCATCAATCTCATTAGGCTGAACTAGCTGATACGGATGAGGGTCTGATTTCATTCTCTGTTTAATCACATCAGAGTCAGCTTTCATATTTACTAATATCGTAGATGAAGGAAATTTTGTTTCAATATACCTGTGATAAGTGACTTCGCTTTCAGGGTGGTAATATCTAGGGCCATATATTTTCTCTTCAATATGAAACCCACCAAGAATACAGTCATCATACCTTGCTAATATGTCTAGGTGGTAAAAAATCACCATACGCTGAAAACGTTCTTTTAAAACTGGCGACAAATTCCACATAGATTCCTGATCTTCAGGAGATAAATGATGGTAGTCTGGAATTGTAAAGTCTCCATCATCCATATGAAACTTTTTTCCTAACGGATTACCCCAATCCCTCAGACTGTTTGCAAGTGTAGTTTTTCCAACATATTCACAACCTATCAATATTAATCTCATAGCTAATTGTCTCCTATATAGAATCAATCAAAATTTGAATTCTTATATCCAACTTCAGCGTAAACCTACCATATTGTAAAGCCACCATCAACTATAAAATTCTGTCCAGTGATCCAAGATCCAGCATCGGAAGCCAGCAAAGCCACGACACCTTTCAAGTCCGATGGCAACCCTCTTCTTCTTAATGCTGTTGAATTTACGCATTTATCTACCATGTTTACATCAGCATCTGGTTTAGGTATCATTCCTGGACTAATACAATTAGCATTTACTCCATATTCGCCTAATTCCATAGCCAAATACCTGGTAAAGTTAATTATTCCGGCTTTCGCTGTTTGATATGAAGCCCCGCCTCTATGAAATCCTGTACCGTCGTAGAATCTTTTGTCATTAGTGAGACTTCCATGTATAGACCCCACTGTTATGATTGAACCAGAACGTTGCTCAACCATTATTTTTGCTGCTGAGTTCGCTGAAAGATAAGTACCATTAACATTTAGTTCCATTGTGGCTGCAAATTCCTCTATATCCCCATGAGGAATAAAAGTAGCAGGCTTTACTGCTCCTCCCGCGTTACACACCATGATATCTAATCTGCCAAATTTACTAACTGTTTCATTAATCAAAGAATCCACTTGTATTTGGTCTGTTACATCACAACCGATGCCGTGACTATTTATTCCTTTAGTTTTCAATTCGTTTGCACGTTCAACACAAAGATCTCCCCGTCTACTCGCAATTACAATATTTGCCCCTAATTCACCTAGGGTTGAGGCCATTTCAAAACCTAGATGTGTTGCTCCTCCGGTGACTATTGCAACTTTGTTATTTAAGTCAAATAATTTTGTAATTTCCATTTAATATCCCTCCGTTAAATTACTAGTGCCGAATGATTCCTTATATACTAAGGCCTAAAGTAATGATATTATCAATTCACATTGTGTTGCACTTCATTGATTCCAAGGATTTAGTGTATATACCTAGAATCAATGAATTTAGATAAATATCTATTTAAGTTGTGTCACACACTTGATTTACACCAAAAAAACTAACTTAACTGGAGAAAATTAGCATGGCTAAATTTACAACAAGACCTGTAATTATGGGAAGAAAGGGAGTTGTAACTGCAGGTCATTATCTTGCAGCAACCGCTGGTCATAGGATAATGGAAAAAGGCGGTAACGCTATCGATGCTGCTGCCGCTATGAGTATTTGCGTTAATTTACTAGAACCTCAAAGTTGCGGCATTGCAGGTGAAGTACCAACCCTGATTTATTCTGCAAAAGATCGAAAATCTTATGCTATAAGTGGGGTAGGATGGAGTCCAGAATCATTTTCTATTGAATGGTGTAGAAATAATGGAATAGACCTTATACCGGGAGACGGGTATTTGCCAATCACAGTCCCCGCCCCTATTCGTACATGGGGATTGGCTTTAGCTAAATTTGGCACCTTAAGTTTTGCAGATATTCTAGCTCCTGCAATTGAATTAGCTGAATATGGCTACCCAATGTATCCAAGTTTGAGAGATACACTAATAAATGGCAAAGAAAAATATTTGAATTTATACCCTACCACAGGAGAAATCTACCTACCTAAAGGTAAGGCTCCAGACATAGGTGATTTATTGATTAACACTGATTTCGCAAACATGCTTAAACTAATAGTTAGCGAAGAAAAAAATAATATAAATAAAGGTCGAATAGCAGGTATTGAAGCTGGTTGCAACGCTTTCTACAAAGGTCCAATAGCGGAAACCATACTTGATTTCATATCAAACAATCCAGTCGAGGATGCAAGTGGCTCAAGCCATACCGGATTACTTTCAGATAAAGATTTGTCTGAGTGGAATGCTGAAATAGACGAACCTTTAAAATATAACTACAAAGGGCTTGATGTTTTAAAATGCTCATCGTGGACCCAAGGACCAGTATTTTTACAGCAATTGGCAATTTTACAAAATTATGACCTTAAATCAATGGGACATAATTCTACAGAATATCTACACACCTTGATTGAATCAGCCAAATTAGCTTTCGCAGATCGCGAAGCATATTATGGTGATCCTAAATTTGATGATGTTCCGTTCGATTATCTTTTATCTGATTCATACAACAAAAACCGAAGTTCTCTAATAGACCAAAAGGCATCCATGGACCTGATAGCAGGAAATCTTGCAGATGGTAAAGTACCTGAATACATATCTGATACTGTGCAAGATAATAACAGATATGCCTTGGGGATAGAAAAACGTCCAACTAAAGATTTAGGTCTAGGTCACTCTCATACAGGAGACACAACACATTTGGATGCTATAGACCAACAAGGCAATATGGTGGCTGCTACACCAAGCGGAGGATGGCTTGGCACCTCACCGATAGTCAAAGGATTAGGCTTCCCAATGGGTACAAGAGGTCAAATGTTCTATTTAAACCCAGTAAGACCCAACGCACTGGAACCCCGAAAAAGACCAAGGGCTACTTTAACACCAACGATGGTTACAAGAAATGGCAACCCAGAAATGGTTTTTGGAACTCCTGGAGGAGATTCGCAAGATCAATGGACTCTCCAGTTTTTCTTAAATTACTACGAATTCGGAATGAACCTACAGGAAGCCTTAGATGCCGCATCCATTCATAGTATACATTTCCCATCATCTTTTTATCCAAGAGAAGCATTTCCAGGTGAAATATCAGCAGAAGATAATATCCCTTCAATCACATTAAAAGAACTAGAACAAAAGGGACACATTGTAAATAAAACTGCTGCATGGGCACACGGCAAAGTCATGGGCATAACAATTGATACAAAAAGAAACCTTATTTCAGGAGCTTCTGCAGCAAAGGGAATAATAGGTTATTGCATTGGGTGGTAAAGAGATATCAAAATATGAAAAAGCAGCTTCTATTATAAGTTCTGCCCGAATCAATAAAACAAAATTACGTGAAATAGATAAAGATTACAGACCAGTTGAAGAATCTGAATCTTACAGAATTCAAAATCTTGTCAAATATCAGATGTCCAAAAAAGGCTTTGGCATCCAAGTCGGGTACAAAATAGGATGTACAACCCCAGTAATGCAAAAATACCTTAACATCCACAACCCGTGCGCCGGAGTAATATTCGAATCTACAGTTCACAAGAACTTCGGACAAACTAAACATACTGATTATCAATATCCAGGTGTTGAATGTGAAATAGCAGTGTCATTAACCAAAGACATGAATAAAAAAGATTCCCTTTACACAGAAACCTCTGTAGTCGAACATGTAGCCGCCGTAATGGCAGCAATAGAAATCGTTGATGACCGCTGGAATGACTACCATAGCGTGAGTACTCCCTCACTTATCGCTGATAATTTTTTCGGAGCTGGATGTGTTCTGGGCAATAAAATTGAAACCTCCGGGTTAAACCTAAATTCAATCCAAGGCTCTATGAAAATAAATAACGAAATAGTAGGTCAAGGTACCGGAAAAGACATTATGGGCAACCCATTTAAAGCTTTAGCATGGCTGGCAAATTTAAATATAAATCTTGGAACTCCTCTGAAATCTGGAGATTTCGTACTGCTTGGAAGCATAGTCGAAACAAAGTGGGTTAATAAAGGCGACTTAGTAGAAATAGATATCGACAAACTGGGACGAGCTTCTATTGAATTTAATTAAATTACTAATTTATAGCTGAATATTTTATATGATTGAATACAACTGTATAAAATGTAAAACCCAATTTGACAAAGATGAACTGAACCAATGTCCAAATTGCGGGAAAACTACTGTTGATTCTGAATCCCATTCTCAAAACACAGGCTTTTCATTAGACCAATTTACCAGTTCTTTATCAAACAAACAGTTTCAATGGTTATGGCTATCTAACACCTTTTCATTCCTAGCTATGAACACTCATA
>CAZYCG010000026.1:0-17279 GCA_964645865.1 uncultured Dehalococcoidia bacterium
TTTGGTGATTGGGTGCATAACCAAAGAATTGTTTGAGCAATTTCTTCAGGTTCAACCAAGCGCTCAGTAGGAAGTCTTAAGCTGATAGATTTTTCTTTAGATTCGTCATCTATCATATGTTTGATTAAATCAGTCCTTGTCCATCCCGGAGATATTGCATTTATCAATATACCATCTTTAGCGTATTCTAAAGCAGCAGTCTTCGTAATACCGATGACTCCGTGCTTAGATGCTACATAAGCAGAGGCATTAGGCAAACCAACTATACCTGCTATCGATGATATATTAACTATTCTTCCTGACTGATTTGCTATCATTTGATTGATTTGATATTTCATGGAAATAAAAACGCCTGTTAAGTTAATTTGGATTATTTTATTCCAATCATTTAGGGAGTAAGAATGAGTTAATTCTCTTGCACCGGCTATACCTGCGCTATTGACTCCAATGTCGAGTTTGCCGTAAAGCTCAACGCACTTATTAACGGCGTTTTCCATTTGGTCTGGTTGCGATACATCTGTTTTTTCGAAAAAGCTTTTGCCGCCGTTTTTTATTATGTAATCTGCTGTATTTTGGCCGTTAACCGAATCAAAGTCGATTAAAAAAGTTTTTATTCCACGTTGTGCTAGGAATAGTGATGCATGTTTGCCAATTCCAGAACCAGCACCGGTAATTATTGCAATTTTCGTGTCAGGGGTTTTGTTCATTAAAATCTCTCTGAGTGTTGAATGTTGAGAATAAATAATAACACCATATTAAGCAATTAAGTCAAACATTTAATATGTTTATGGGGATAGTTCATTTTATTTATAATTTGCTTGTTACAAATCAATACTAATACTATGAACAAATATGCTTGGAGGAATGGCTGTGTTAGCCATAGCATAAGATATTTAAATCAAACTTAGGTTATTCCTCTTCAGGATAGTGGTAGAATTGGATTTCATTTTTGTCGTAACCTTGTTCTTCGATTGTAGAATCGGGTATTTCATCCAATATACTTCCAGCATATATTTCCCTAAGTGCTTTGTGGATTTTCAATTTTATATTCAATCCAACCGGTTCTTTATTATAAATAGCGTTTGAGTTAGATATTTCTCTTAGGAGCCAAAGCTCAGGCTCAGTTAATTCAACTGGTGCCTTTGCGTGTTTACCAGATCGCTGTTGTTCATGCGATTCTATAAGGGCTCCGCCTAATTTTGATAGTAACTCTGCACTAGCAGCGGCACCTGCACTTGGTGCGACAACACGGTGAACATATTTAGATAGGTCACTGTCATCCAATTCTCTATGTAAGGTCAAGGAGTCATCAACAAAACATAGTTCATTTTTGGTTAATTCTATTTGCATGACAACACCAACCTTAACTAAATTTATCTAACTAATCTTATCTAGCGATAATAACATATTTATAGTTATATTGTTAGTAATAAAATCTTAAATGAAAGCATATTAGCAATGGTGATAAATACAAAGATGGTAGGGTTAGATGTATTGGTTGTGAGATGAGTTTAATGTATAATTTCGAAAATACATTTAATTGATGTATTTCCGTAGATGAATAACTAAGATTTTTCGAAATAGAGAATTGAAATTTCCTTTTTTTGGAGGTTGTTTAATGTACAAGTGGGTTTTGTTAGCAATCAACTTGGGTTTATTTATTGGATTAATGGCTTGTGGTGGTCCTACTACCGCTAGTGAAACAAGACATCAAGCGGCTAAAGCTTCAAGTGTTGGTATAGCAACAGAAATTGAATTTGTTGCCAGTAATGGAACGATAACCGGACCCGGTAATTCAAATAATGGATGGGTGAGATTCACATTGAAAAATAATGGGTCTACTGACGCTAATATGGCCTTAGTAAATCTTGGTTCAGGTAATAGTGTAGATAGTTTATCCTCATATGTTTCAGAAAATAAAGCGCTTCCTAACTGGGCAATTCCATCAGCTGGAATTGCTGACACATCTGCAGGATCAACCGCAAATGTGACATTGATGTTGGATGTTGGAGAATATGCAGTTGTTCAATATCAATTGACAGATAATGGTTCATCTTATCCTGTAAGTTCTGGTATTTTGCCATTTACAGTTACGCAATCTGACGTAATAACTGAAGAGCCTATCGCCACAGTGATAGTAAGGATGCAAGATATAGGTGTAGTAATAAATCCTGTTAAACAAGCTGGTAAAACTTTGGCTTCTCCTATAAAACAAGGAAAACATATACTTCGTATAACAAATGATGATGACGTTGTGCATGAATTGAAACTACGTGATATGGATGATGGAGTATCTCCAGACCAAGATCCAATGTGGGTCAAACAAAGAGGGTGTTTTGTTGATCAAAACAAACTAAAAGATAGTGTGACATCTGCTGGTGGCGGTGGTCAACATGTTAGGCTTGGGCCAGCTTGTGATGAAAATGATGAACGGTTGTCACCAAGTGAACCTCCTATAAATAGCACTTCGGTTGGGGGCGTGATGGGACTATTGCCAGGTAAAACAGCTTATGTGGTTGCCGAATTCAATACCGGTTACTATTATATATATAGTGCTCTTCCTAATGCTGAAACTGGTAAGCCAGATTTCTTGCATGAATATATACAGGAATTTATAGTATCTTATTGATATAGACTGGTGCGTTGGAATTTATAGCTGTTAATAGTTGCACTTGTTGGTGTAATTCATTTGGCGGTAATAAATTTAAATAATCATTTATATAGAGCAACCGAATAAGGATAATTATGAAGTTGGTGGCACCTTTAGACGCTGATACTGCAGATAATTTATCTGAGTTTTGGAAAAATATATTTGGATCTGAGACTGATCCTGATGTTCCTAAGCATGTTTTCACAGGAAGTGAATCTATGCATAACAGCAATGTGGTATATCTTGAAAAAGAAAACGGGAGTATCGCATCAACTTGTGGAGTTACCAAGCCGTTAAAAATATCTAGTATAGGTGGATTTGGCGAAGTTGCTACTGATCCATCATTTAGGAAAAAAGGGTTGGCTACAAAGTTATGTGAAATTGCTGTAAACGATTTTCGTAAGGATGGCGGAGAAGCTTTATTTTTGGGTACCGGTAACCCAGCTGCAGCAAGGATTTATCATAGATTAGGCTGGAGAAAGATTCCTGGAACTAGTGTGATGGTTAATATTACGAATGGCAATTCACCCGAAGAATATCTTGTTCAACGGTTTAGTACATATGATGAAGAAGATTGGTTTGTTGATACTGCAACACCTGCTGCAAGGATACCTATAATTCCTTTACTCGTGAATCCTCATGATTGGCATGTTTTGGATGCTAATGTAGGAATGTATTCAACTAGGTATGATACTCAGCATTCATGTATGGGATTATATCGAAGGTATTCATATATAAAGATGAATGCGGAAGGTGAATGGTTTACCTCGTCGACAAAAGACGGAAGAATTGTCGGGATTTCGAGTGCTAAGTTGATAAATAAAGAGATAGGCCAAATTGATGGGTTTGCAAATTCCCGATTCCAAAATTGTTGGAACCAGTTAATGAATGAGGCAATTAAGTGGGTTTCTGCTAAAGGTGTTAAAAGAATATATTCAAAAATATCTGTAGAAGACGAAGAAAAACAAGCAAAATTCTCTCAAATTGGATTCAGCCTTTCAGGTAAAAAAGGTAAGTTTGAATATGCTTGTAGAGAAGTGGACTCGCTAGAATTTGCTATGGATGTCTGTTAGTTAGGAAATTAACTTATAAGATTTGGTACTCCAGTATCCTGAAGCATTTTTAAAGTCATGTCTCTAAATTGTTCTCTTACATCTCTAGTAGGAGGTCTATTTCTACTGGAACCTAATCCTACTAGTTCCATACAGAGTTTGTCTAAATAACCATCTCCTTGTGTATATTTACGCATTTCTGCCCATACTTTATAGAACGGTACAACCACTTTCATCACCTGCTGCTGGGCCTCGAGATATGATTCACTTTCGAGTAAGTTCCAAAAATACACAGCCCATTCAGGCCAGTAGTTTGCCGTGTGTATTTCTATTCCTCTTGCTCCCAGCATATGTGTTGTGACGTAATGACCCATATTATCAATTACTGATACCGTATCGCCGAAATTAGCCACTACACTTTCCATCCCATAAAATACTCCAGATGGAACTGACCATTTCAGACCGGCCACATTAGGTAATTTTACTAATTTTTCTATCATTCCCATTGAAACATCTGGTGTTGTCCAGTAAGTGTTATAAATGATTAATCCAACGCTAGTTGCCTCTGAAGCAGCTAAAATGAATTCATAAAAATCGTCCTCCGTATGATCAAAATAAAAAGGAGGGGACACTTGTATGTATTGAGCTCCAACATCTTCTGCCATTTTTGCCAATTTTATAAGTTCTCGTGTATCGGTTGTTTGCGCTCCAACAGTTACAGGGACTTTTCCATCTGCTGCTTCTACCACACTTAGAGCTACTTCTCTTCGTTCTTCAAAAGAGAGTGTCGAAAAATCACCAGCAGCTCCGGCTGCTAGGATTATTCCATTACCTTTTTTTACACCCTGATCTAATAAAAATCTGACGTGATTTTGTATGGCTTCTGTATCGACGTCCAAATTTTTGTCAGAAAACATCGTAGGTATTGTAATATAACAACCCTTTAAATTTTCTCTTAAAAGTTCTTGAGACATGTTTGCACTCCAATATTTCGAATTTGATTGAAAGATTATATATATTTGAATTTCAAATATGAATATTATATGGCTTGGTTCATTATTATACCGTCTTTAATAGTTAAGATAGACTCATAATACTCTGAATGTTTAATATTGCCACCTACATCTATGAGGGGTTTGTGATTCGTATTCCATTTAAGGATAGTTAAATCGGCTAACTTTCCTGGTGCAATTATTCCATATGTATTATTGGGGTCTAATATTTGTGCTGGGATAACTGTGGATTTATATAGAGCATCAGTATTTGGCATTCCTGCTGCGATTAATTTGGATATTAATGTAGGCATACTGTGGTCCAGCTTATTTGATACATGACGTTTGTAAAAGTCAGTAGATATGGTGTCCGGAGAAAATCCTTCACGTATACATTTTTCGGCTACTTCAAAATCGAAAGAACTCATGCCGTGGCCAACATCAAATAAAATACCCCTTTCCCTGGCATCTAAAACGGAAGGTTCAATACGGCTTTGATTTAAAATACCTCCTTTCCCTGGGTAGAAACAATATGTTATAACATCACCGGGTCTTAGTAATTCGAGTTGGTTTTTGATAGGCCAGTCAAAAGGTTCTCTTCTTATACCGTATAAAATTGGTTTGTTTGTTTCAGTAGCAACTTTAAGAACCTTCTCCATTATGACTTCTGGATTAGGCGCATTACATGAACCTAATGCTGCGTTAAACGATATTCCCCATATTAAATCGGAGTCTTTATTTATGACGTTTATACTACGATTAACGTCAATTTCATCACTGTTAGTATAGTTTATAGTTTCAAGTTCATCTCCATAATTAGAAATACTTATAGCCATAACAACCCGTGTTTTACTTTTGGCTATAATATTGTTCTTGTAATAATCCCAATTGTTTATTCCTGCATCACCTTGTGATAATACGGTTGTAGTACCTTTTGTTAATGTCCACTCGTCTGGTTCCACTGCATATTTCCAGGAATTTGGACCTGGATGAAAATGTAGGTCAACCAATCCTGGAATTAGTAAATCATCTGGGAATTTTAATAGTTTAGCTGCATTAAAGTTCAAATCGGTTCCTACTGCGACGATCTTATTTTCAGCAATAGCTACTTCTTGAGGTCCAATAATGTTGCCAGATTTAGTCAGCAATTTTCCTGCTTCTATCAAGATATCGCATTTTTTAGTGTTATCAGGTTTCATTTCAATTTACTTTGAATCGATTGCAAATTATGATTTTTAAATAAAGTTTCAATTATTAATTAATATGAATTTTATTGCTTCAGAAGAAAGTTTACATAAATATATTAAAAAAGAGCAAATATTAAATTAGGGATTTAGGTTGCAGCATGGTTTATCAGGAAAAAGAGATTACTCTAGTTGTATATAAAGAAAATGCTGATCTTATTTCAAATCAGATAGCAGCTTTAGATCAAATTACTGAATATACACTCAAGGAACCTGATATTCATCATATTATTGATGTATCTTTCGATACTAATGATAGAAATTTGTTTCGGAATCATATGTCTTTAAGAATAAGATCAATAAATCGGAGGTGTTTGTTTACTCTGAAATCCAGCCCAGTATTTGATATGTCAGGTATTGTAAAACGAGATGAATTGGAATTAGATTGGCATCCAGATTCTTTCGGTAACTTAATTGATGCTTTAATTAACTCTGGTATCGAATTACCTAGCAATTATAAATTTGACTCAGATTGGTATAAGAGTATGTCTTCCTTGGGAATGAATGTTTTACAAGAAAGGCATACGGAGCGACGAACCAAAGACGTTTTTTGCGAACAAACATTAGTTGCTGAACTTGCTATTGATAAAGTTAAATACAAATATGAAAAAGGAGATATTTTACATAGGGAAATTGAAATAGAATCAAAATCAACTATAGGAGATAGTGCGATATTAAGTATTTCAGAATATTTAGTTGAAAAATATCCTGATACTTTATTAATATGGATGCCTAGTAAACTTGAATTTGGTTTGCTTTTAAGTGATCTAATTCAATCGGGAAATCAGGAGCTAATTAACAACCATAAAATCAGTCCTGAACTTTACTGTGATTTGAACAAAATGTGGAAACGCAAATCCCAATCTATAAAGTAGTTATAATTAATCGAACATCTTTTAATCGATAGGTTCGAAGAAAGTTAAATCGGCTCCGAAATTTTGCATTGCTAATACTTCATCACCTTTTAACTTGACCTCTATATTTCTAGTTTTATGTTTTAGGTTTAAAGTCTGTACCCTTAGTGGCGTTGAAATAGTTATTGGTTTTCCTTCAATTACTGATGGAAACATGCAATATCCATTGGTCCATATAGGCTCAATGTCTGGGCCAGATATTTTAATGTTATTTCTATTTGCCCATTTCGGTATTCTTATTGATAAAGGCATCGATGATTTAGGTAAGACTTCAATCTCGCTAGATGGATATGGTGATGAGACTTTTACATATTTATTATCTTGATCAAACAAAAGATTTATCGATATTGTATTTTCTTTTAATGAATATAGAGACCGGTATGCTTCGCACAAAGAAGCAACGGTTCCACCAACCACGTCCAAATTAAATCTTATTCTTTTATTTTCAAGTGGTTCATGACCAAATGGTGCGGGGAATCCCCAGGCTCCTTGCAATCTAGGTCCAACATTTATTTTACCATCTGATTTATTGGGGTTAGCTGGATCTTTTATAAAGGATATATCCCGTAGTTGCGAAGGAAGTATATGGCATCTTATAATACGTTCAGCATCGCCATAGTATTCTGTATAGCCCCAATCTCCTAAAATTAAAGCTGTTTCAACAATATCTCCTGTATTATTCATTTCTCCTTCGTCTGGATTTGGACCTTCCCCACAATTTTCTATGCTCCATCCCAGTTCATCCCGCATTGTCCATAACCCATTATCATAAAAAGCTTTCACTCTATTCATTAAAGTAGAATCTTTTGTTAATTCCGCTAACTGAGCTAAAGAAGACATGACACAAGTTATTGAATGTGCATGGGTACCAAATCTCTCTGTATCAAATGATCCATGTTTGTCAAAAACTTCTTCCAATAATTTTTCTTTAAGAACTAACGCTAAAGCCAAAGCGTTAACTGATGAAGTTGCTTTGTAATATTTCACTAGTGGCCCTATAGCTCTTGCCAGACCGCTAACAAAAACTTTTGACTTTTCACACTTTATCGAATATTTATTTTCGATTCTTTCGTAATCCCAATCTGTTATTGGATTCCAGTGGTTTGTTATATCTTTTATACTTTTTTCTGCTAGATCTTCAGCTTGTTCTGAACCCCGATATTTTATCAGTGAGTAAAGAGCATGGAATCCTTCTCTAATATGGTGAGGGTTAAATACGTTTGGTATTTTGGTTTGCGTGCTAGTAATAAAAGGTCCTCTATCCATCGGGAATGCAAGTGCTCCACTATAAGACAAAAAAGCAGCTTTGGTATGATTACCAACTGCCTCTTCACTAATACTAATGTCAGTCGAGTCTTCTACATTAAGGAGAGCATTTAGGTGTCTCCCAGGCATATGACTTTCCAAACTTATGCCCAAAAATGCACTTGGTTTAATAATCGCCCTAAAATATGGTATGTTTTCGTCATCTACATTGAAGCAGTTAGACATAGCGTTGCACGCCATGGAAATTGCTGACAAGATATCTTTCGTGTTTATGTCATTTAATTTAGCCAATTGTATATCCTAAGCATCGATTTAGTTTAGTAGGTTGAAAAATAATTTTCCTACAATGTACGAATCAACGTAGCGTTATATTTTTTGGGAGGTGTTCAGTTTGCTTTGTTGAATGATTCTAAGTCATTTTTATATTGCTTGGCTTGGGCAACGATATCAACACCTACCTGCTCACTGAATGCATCAGTTATTGATTTGACTACTGGACCAACTTTACCATCTCCAACTGGATTGAAATTGAATCTTGTTACTGGTACAGCGAATACAGTAGTACTTGTGATGAAAGCTTCGTCAGCTGCGTTGACATCATAGGTTTCGAGATTAGTTTCATGGCATGGGATTCCAAGTTCTTTTGCTAAATCTATAACTGCTCCCCTGGATACTCCTCTTAGGATATTTCTTCCTTCCGGTGTGTATAATTCACCATTTTTTACAATGAAAAAATTGTTTCCTGTTCCTTCTGTTATAAAACCATCTTCATCTGTAAGAAGAGCAGATGCTCCAGGCTCAAGCCGTTCGGCTTGCAGATTCGCAATTTGGTAGAACATTCTACTTCTATTTTTGATTTTTGGGTCCAGAATACGTGCAGGTACAGATTGCTGGGCGACTATGACAGAATGTATTCCTTGTTCATATTTGTCAGCGCTTCCAGCCATATGAGTTATAAGAGGCCAAGTATTGATAGTTACAGTTGGCTCTAATCCATGTTCAAATACTGATTCGTAAATAGGAAGAGGACCACGAGAAACATTGTGCATTATTTGGATGTCCATGTCTTCAGGGAAACAATCTTTATTATGTTCCAATAGGTCATATGTGGCTTTTTCCATATCATCAATTGTCAAACCACAATCGATTTCGGCTATTTTCAAACCAGCATAAAGCCTTTCTATATGATGGCGAAGCCTGAAGGGTTTGTGTTTATAAGTTCTGGTCATTTCAAAACACATATCTCCATACATTAGAGCTGAGTCAAATATAGATACTCGAGCTTCTGATTCTTCTACATATCTGCCGTTAAAATAGACTTTTCTTGTCTGTGCCATTTATATACTCCATAAATATTATGTTTATTTTGATGATTAATTTAAATCTTCCAATTTTGCTTAACAGTTTGTAACGTGTACGATAATTCTTCAGATGAATTGATAACTTCTTCAAAAACTTCATCATGAATTGGTCTTGCAACCCAAGCTAATCTTTGTTCTTCGGTTTGCCAAAATGATATGACTTCGTAAACATGAGAAGGTGATACCGCTTCAAGTTTGTTAAGTTCTTCGTCTGAATATGGTGTAACGGTTGCAGCTGATATAAAACCGTCCTGTATTTGCATCGCGTCTATCCAACGGTCTTTAATCGCTGATTCCAAAGTTTTTTCCATTCCTGATTTTGGTTTCAAATATACATGTAAACTTATCATTTATCCTCCAAGAGATAGTTTTTATATTTATAGGATTAAATATGATTGCAGTTGGTCTGCTAGTTATTTCAATGACTCATCTAGTATTTCTTTTAATCTTGCTGATTCTACTTTCAAATCCCAACCTTTTTCCAGTACTTCCGGTGATGAAACGAATTCCACTGAGACTACACCGTCAAATTTGTCTGCTTTTAACTTATGCATGACTCTTTTAAAATCGATTACACCTTCATCTGGTTTTGCCTGAAATTCTCCAGGAGCTGATTGTTTACATTGAACATGTCTTGCGTATTGATGCATTGGTTCAATTTCTTCCTGACTCAATTCGAGTTGGACTTGATGTGCATAATCAAGTGTGACGCCCAACCCCGGTACGTCATTCATTAATTTTGCGCAGTCGTTTGGATGGTGGGCAATTGAGAAAATACAAGGTTCTACGTTACACCGCATGCCATTACTTTCTGCAATATCTACCATTGCAGATAGTTCTTGAACTGACAAATCCCAAGCTTCCTGTTTTGATTGACCAAGGTCTTCAACAAGCGGGTTATCCGCATCATGCACGTCACCAGGAAGCATCATCATGCTTTCAAAACCAGCGATTTTAGCAATGGCAGCCATTTTTGTAAATGTTTCTCTAGTCTGTGTCCTTATAGTTTTGTCAGGATGGTTCACTGAGTGACCAAAGTTACATATAAAAAATTCAGAAATTTGAAGGCCATGCGATTCAGTGATTTTTCGGATACGGTCTCCTTCACCTTGAGGGTCATCTATGTTTTTCACAACTTGCTGTGGCACCCATTCAGCAAAACTACTCCATCCACAGCCTCCTATGTCAGCATATGAAAATCCCATGTCGCTCAAAATCTTTGATGAATCTTCTAAGCTTAAATTTCCAAAAGCAAATGTCGATCCTGCAAGCTTAATCATCGATACACCTCTCTGGTTATTATATTTATGTATATATTTAGTAATTAAATTTTATCCGATTTTAATAGAGAGCGACTATGCTGTCAAAGATTCGTTACGTTTAAATAAGTGATTTTTTGAATTGACAGTTATCTTAATTTGGTTGGATTAGAATAGTTTTAATTTGCTATATGTGTTTTTCTGGTGAAACTAAATTATTGGTCCTAGAGATAATGGTTAATCTTATCAAGTAGGATTTTAAGTTTGCATGATTTTTGGCATAGTATATTATTTAGCTAGTAGTTATAATTGGGCATGTAAAAACGGGCCATATTTGAGATGCGAATTTTTAATTTCATTTCATTTGGTTTTAGATAATAAAGAATATTTGGGAGTTAACAAATGAGATATTTTACCGGATATTTTGTACTTTCAGTGTTAATTATTTTAGTGTTAGGATGCGGTTCTGTAGAACAGAAAAGTGTTTATGGACAAGATGTTACTGTAACGGAAAAGCAATATGGCGGATTTTGGCCTTTTAAAGAAGGGATTGATGAAGGTGTTTTAAAATGTGTTAATGCGACTGGTCGTCGGGACGGTGAAGCCATTTTTGAACATAAAGGGGTTCAATACGCAATGAACGAAGAAGCTATTGCAGCTGGTAAAACGCCATTAGAGGAGATACAGGAAGAAAATCCTGATTATCCAGGTGTTAAGAAAAGCGCAAAAAAATTGTATGAAATTGCAATTGATCAATGCTTCGAATAGATTGTCTTTAGATAAATCTTTTAAAATGATTGTTTGGTTTAGAAGTATTACCTATTTGAGCATGCTTTGTAGGAGTTTCATATAATGCGTGCAGTTGATACACACGTACATGTACCACGAAAAGAAGGGTTGAATGAATATACGATTGAGGATGGCTTACGTCGTTTCTTTAAAATCAAAAACAAATCATTCAGTATTGAAGAAATGGCTAATATGTATCATCAATGGGATATTATAGGTGTAGTTTTTTCTGTAGATACAAAAACAAATATGGGTGATTTACCAGATACTAACGATTATGTAGCAACAATCATCTCTACATACCCAAATCAATTTGTTGGATTTGCCACTATTGACCCTTGGGCAGGAAATGAAGCAGTAGATGAATTAGAAAGAGCTGTAACGGAATTAGGTCTATGTGGATTGAAATTACATCCGATTCATCAAGGTTTTCCTCCCAGTGATGAAAGATTTTATGGGATATATGAAAAATGTTCTGAATTGGATGTTCCTATAATATTTCATACCGGATTTGCAGCTGCTGGTGCGGGAGAACCTGGTGGTTCTGGTTTGAAGTTGAAATATAGTGCTCCTATACCTCATATAGATGATATTGCAGCTGATTTCCCAGAACTCAACATAATAATGGCACATCCTGCGTGGCCTTGGATTGATGAACAAATAGCCGTAGCTTTGCATAAAAGTAATGTTTACATAGATTTATCTGGATGGTCTCCAAAATATATTCCTTCTCAACTTATAAGAGAAGTTAATAGCAGGCTACAAGATAAAGTAATGTTTGGGTCTGATTTTCCATATCTTAAACCCGACCGTTGGTTAAATGAGTTTGATCAATTGCAACTAAAACCTGAAGTCTATAAAAAAGTTATTTATGATAATGCAAGGAAGGTAATTAAAGGGTTACCTGATTGATAGAAAAGAATATATATCTTTACTAATTACTTATTTAGTGGCTGAGCTGCTTTACCTTTTGTGAATTTTGGCAACAAAATCAAAATCAGACATTCGATTAGTATGAGCACTCCTATAAATAAAGTAGCCTCTAGGAAAAAGTTTTGTGGGAACATAATTATCAAATAATCTTTTGAAGGATCTAATATCCAAAGGTCGTTTGCAAAACTTATTTGATGAAAAATTAAAAACAGTTGCTGAAAAGCCAATAAACATAAAACACTCAAGATAAGTGCTGTAATCAATATATATTTAGCAGATGATGCTAACAACTTTACTAATGTGGCGATGAATTGATTTGGATTTAGTGCAATTCCCCATATCATTGTCATAAGCATAATTGTTAGAGAAATTATTGCGAAGCTATATACTCCTTTAATGAGAAATTTCACGTCCTTCATATGTGAAATTTCTTTTTCAGAATATATTGATCTTAAAACACCGTTTTGATAAACCTCTAAGTTCAGATATTGTTCGTCATTCGTGAAATATTCTCTGATCTGTTGACTAGCTTTCATGAGTTCGTCTGAAGGTATTTGAGTTATCTCATCTATATTGTTCTTGTTAAATTCAAATGAATAAAATATAGGCGTGTTAATTACAAATGTTGCACTAATTGAAATTAGGAAAATTGCCAATACAAATCCGAAAAGGATTTTCAACAAGATTTGTGAAAATTTAAGTGATTTGAATATTACTATCATTGTTCCTAAGAAGGATGCTATGGCAATTGGTTGGATAAATGCAAATAACTTATTAATGTAAAACACAAAAATTATTCCTAAATGTTGGTATAAGTATTGATTTAGAGGATATCATAGCTACATCATATTGTTGTACAAGGTTATTAGATTATACGAAGGAAGGTTATTATGGTAAACGAACGGTTTGTGTCTACAGCTCCAATAGGTCAAATGGCTATTGATATATTAAGCTCTCGGGCACCCGTTGAAATATCACCTTCTACTTCCCATGAATCAGTCGCTAATCTAATGGATGGAACGCTAGGTTTGATTTGTAGAGCTGAAACGTACATAGATGGACGAATATTAGATGCGGGTAAAAACCTGAAAGTATTGGGTAGGCCTGGAGTCGGTTATGATTCTGTGGATGTAGTAGCCGCCACTGAAAGAGGGATTCCGTTGATTTATGCACCAGTAGGTGGGTTTGCTGTAGCTGAATGGGCTATGGCCGCTATGTTAGCTTTGGCGAAGAGGATAATAGAATGTAACCAAATGGTTAAATTGGATAAATGGAGCCAAAGATATTCCTTAGAATTGGATGACATGACTGAAAAAACTTTAGGGATTGTTGGTTTTGGTAGAATCGGGCAACATTTAGCAGGATTAGCAGCACCTTTTGGAATGCGTATAGTCGCCTATGATCCTTTTGTGGATAAAAAATTAGCATCTGCTCAAAATGTCGAATTATTAGACCTAGAGTCTTTGTTAAAAACCTCTGATTACGTATCTTTGCATCCAGCACTTAATGATTCTTCTAGGGGATTGATTAAAAGCGAGCACATGCAGGTAATAAAAAAGGGAGCAATTTTAATAAATGCATCTAGGGGGGGAGTGGTTGAAAATCTGGAAATTTTGGCTGATGCATTAGATGAAGGTGTTTTATCTGGAGTAGCTCTAGATGTTTTTCCTGAAGAACCCCCGGTTTATCCTCACAGAATTTTTGAACATCCGATGTGCTTATGTGCGCCGCATATGGCAGGGTTAAGTAAGTTAGCCATGCTTAGGATACTTAAGTCGATGGCTAACGATATGTTAGCTGTAGTTGGTGGTAATATTCCCAAATACTGTGTTAATCCCGAAGTTTTAAATAAATAAAAATTTGATATAATTGCCCACTTAAGAACATCTTTGATATTACAGGAGTATTAAAATGAGCAATCCGAGCATAATGTTTTACCATGACGGCAGGCATCCGTTGATATACATGTACGAGCCTCCGATGCAGAAGGCGGAGTATGAAGCAGCAGTAGATGAGCTTGTAGGCACATCCGTTGAAGCTTTAATGTTCTGCATGGGTGATGGCAGGACAGTTCTCCATGATACACAAGTGGGTGAATTATGGGGAGATAACGTTGATAAGTGGGATCATATTATATTTAGGCGTGCTCATCAGAATGCGAAGGCGTTGATAGACAGCGGTAACGACCCTTTGAAGATAGTCTGTGAAAGAGCCCATGCAAAAGGCATGAAAGTGTACCCGACATTGCTTATGGCGCAGAAAACTGGTAACCGTGAAAATGATAATAGAGGGTCTGATTGGAGATTCAACAACACTCATCTTGAGATAGGAGCTGCCTCTGATATAGATGAGAGTTTTGCTGGGTACAGAAATCTAGATTTCAAGCATAAGGAGGTTAGGGAGGAGAGGATAGCTTTGATGAAAGAGACCTTTGAAAAGTATGACATCGATGGTTTTGAGATGCAGCTGAATTATATGCCAGTTTACTTCCATCCTAATGAGGTAAAAGATGGAATATCTATAATGAATGATTTTGTGGGAGAGGTTTACCATTTATTGAAGTCAAGTGGTAAAAACAGGGAACTAGCAATAAGGATACCTGCGAGTATAGAGGGTAGTTTGTCTGTAGGACTAGATGTGGCAACATGGATAGATGCGGGTATAGCTGATGTAATTATTGGTCAGAATTATTCGATACCTCAACTTATAGATCCAATGGCTGACTTTACAGATTTTGTTAATCTTGCCAAGGGTAAAGATTGCAGGATTCATGCAGCTTTACAGAGTCATTTAGATTCGGATAGGTTATCAGAGGCACCGATAGAGATGATAAGAGCGACTGCGAGTAATTACTGGAGGCAGGGGATAGACGGATTATATCTTGCACACTGGTTTAACAACTGGCCTTATCAAGCTAGTTTTTATGAAAAGCTACGAGAATTGCCTCACCCGGACATAATGGAAACGAAAGATAAGTTTTATTCTATAGCGACATCTACGGGTCGTTATACAGAACCTGATCTTGAACCTGGTTTAGAGATGCAGCTTCCGGTTGAGATGGAAGAAGGTAGTACAGCTAATCTCGAGATGGATATATCAGACGATTTGGGATTGTGGGACAAAACAGGCAGAGTACATCAGGTTATTTTGAGGATAAGGATAGGAGAAACAACTGAGCTTGATGAGTGGGAATTCAGGATGAACGGTAATAAGTTGCTTGATAGTAGTTTAAGGAAGATAAACAAAATGTTTACTATGTCAGCACCCAGATACTATAGGTGGGGATATTGGTATGTATTCACTTTGGGTAAAGAAAACTGGCCTGCTAAGGGTAAGAATCAAATAACCATTAATATGAAAAAACGAGATGATGGAGTTATACCTTTGCCTAAGGTTTTGGACGTAGAGCTTGAGATTAAGTATTTAATGGGTAAGAATTATCATCGAGATTATGTAGATGCAGAGTTAGGTCCGTATGAATTTAAGACATTGTGAATAATGAGATAAGCTTCTTATATGTATATAAGCAACTAATCTTCTTTCTCTAAATCACTTAGGCTCTGTCATCGTCATCTGTCATATCTAAATGTGTATAATGTTTTGCAAAAGTTTTTCTTACGGAGGATAAGTATTTGGAACCAATAAAACAACTTCTGCCTACTATCAGGCCCAAGTCGCACAGTGTCAATCTTCTGGAATACACTAATGGTCGTTTGATGGCAACTTGGTTTGCTGGATCTAGAGAAGGATCAGAAGATCAGGTGGCCGTGGCTTCTATGTTGGAGCCGTCAAAAAAAGAATGGTCAAATCCAACTATTATACTTTCCCAGTTTGATTACAACGGCGATCGCTGGGTTCCTGAACAGACTTGTCCTATTGAAACTAGTGAAGGGACAACCATGGTATACACTTGGGCTAATCCTCTAAGTAGCTTTAAACTTTATGATCGTGGTGATGGTAAAGTAAGTGGTGAAGCTTCGGTTACCAGTATCTCGAGCGCAATCACATATGGGAAAATTTGGGTTAGAGATCTACCCGAGTGTCGTCCATTTCGCTTTCGATTAAAAAATGGGCGAGCCGTTGATATTGAATGTATATCTGGAAGGTATGGGTTACCTGAGCGTGGTATCGTGTTTCAAGGACAGCCTGTATTGCGTGATGTTAAATCAGGTCCCGCCGGTGGCTGGCTTATTCCATATCATACTCAACGTGAGCCTTTGTGGATGCATAGTCGGTTTTTGTCTGTTGAAGGAGATGGGATAACTGGTATCGCCAACGACGTAGATTTGTTCGAAGTTCCTGGATGTCTAGAGCCGGCACTAACACAGTTGCTAGATGGACGATGGTTATGCTATATGCGTTATAATTTACAAGATTGGCCTCACGGTGTTTCCGGAGGATTTATTTGGCGTTCCGAATCATTGGACGGTGGGCGTACTTTTTCTAAACCAGTTCTTACCAATTTACGTAATCCTCATAGTGGAATTGATGTAGCGGTTGGAAAAAGTGGACGCCTTTTAATACTTTACAATGATAGTCATCAACTCCGTACACCATTGACACTGGGGATATCAGAAGATGAAGGAATTACTTTCAATACTCGCGATATTGAGACGGGAGTTGGTGAGTTCAGTTATCCTAAACTTCACCAGACCAATGACGGGATATGGCGGGCTATGTATACCTATCAAAGAGATTGTATTGCAGAAGTATGTTTTGAAGAGGAATGGCTATTAGATGGACGCAAAGTTATCGGTCTTTAATGAACTTGCTTCTGACTAAGCAGATTGTATCAATTATTATTTTGGTCACATGTGTT
>CAZYCG010000027.1:0-17113 GCA_964645865.1 uncultured Dehalococcoidia bacterium
GAACCTAAATATTCAATAGTTTGACGAGTAAGAGATATTTCAGGCACCACCAATATTGCCTTTTTACCTAAACTTAAACATTTTTTTATTGCCTGCGCATAAACTTCTGTTTTACCACTACCTGTGACACCATGAACTAAAAACAAGGAATTTTCAAACCGATAGTTTTCCATGGATTCATCAATTTCGTTAACGGCTAATTTTTGATGGTCAGTTAAATCCCAATTATTATTGAATACAGTATTAACAGAATTAATTTTAATTGCTGATAAAGGACTACGCTCTAATTTGACTTTCTGTTTTTGTAAGAATTGCTCTTTAAGGAGTTTATTAATCGCATATCTGCCAAATTCTTTGTACGCTTCAGGCAAAGGCATCGAAATTTTGGAAAATGATTTTAACGCTTCCGCTTGTTTATATCCACGCTGATTTAATTTCTTAATTTGAATTGACACCAATTCGATATTTCGCCACGGCATGTATACATAATCTACAAATTTATGCTGGGTTATTTGAGAATAATTACGATATTTTAAATTTAATACCCCATCGCTCACCAACCGATTTATTTCCGTTTCAGTGCCAAAACCAAATTTTTTCGCTATATGGTTTAATTCCACCGGAGCATTTTGAAACAAATAGTCAAGTAACTGATCTTTTTTCGTGACAAGTATTTTTTCACTTTCTAAGGTATAGTCAGCAAATGATTTATTGAAATCAACATATACTTTACCAATATGCCTCTGCCCTATAGGCAACATTAACGCCGCTGCATCATAAAGAGAACATAGATAATACCTGCTTATCCAAATAGCTAAATCTATCTGGATTTCTGTCAGTAAAGCATGAGGATTTACAACTTTTATTATCGGCAAAGGGTCAGGGTATTCTGGTACTTTGGATACCTTGAACACAACCCCATTTATTTCTCTAGACCCAAACGGAACTCGTATTAAACTACCTACGATAATTGCATCTAAGTTGTCAGGTACGACATAAGTAAAGGTTTTAGCAGGTTCAGATTTAAAATCAACTGCGACTTCTACAAATCTAGTCATAAGGCTACTAGAATATAGGAATAATGGCTACAATGGAATATTATCGTCGTATCAGATGAAATTTCTATGAAGAGAAGTTTCTAGCCTCTTTAATTTTTGCAGACCTACCGGTGCGCTCTCTAATGTAATTAAGCCTGGACCTTCTCACCTTTCCCTTGCGAACAACATTTATATCTTCAACTAAAGGAGAATAAAGAAGAAAGGTTCTTTCAACTCCTATTTGATTAGATATTCTTCGTACGGTGAACGTTGCTCCAGGTCCTTTACCTCTTTTACGGATAACAACTCCCTCAAAAACCTGAGTTCTTTCTCTATCGCCTTCTTTTATTTTGGTGCTTACTTTTACAGTATCACCAGAACTAAATCCCTCCTTGGAAGGACTTAGCTTTTCTAATTTAACAAAATCATGGGCATCCATAATCACCTCTTACAAAGTATATTGTAAGTCCACATTAGTATATGTGGCAATACCTAAGACAAGTATTGCTGATCAACACAGTTAACTCCTAAGCTCCAATCAATCCAGAATAAATATTTGGGTTAAACATCCTTATCTGATATTAAGTCTGGACGTTTATTATTCGTTTTCTCAATAGATTTATCTTTGCGCCATTTTTCAATTATTTTATGATTACCTGACAAAAGCACCTCTGGCACTTCGAATCCCCTAAAGGATCTTGGCCTTGTATATTGAGGATATTTTAATAAATTTTCTGACAGAGAATCCTCAAGAATCGATTGTTCGGAACCAACTACCCCAGGCAACAAGCGCGAAACTGCATCAATGACAACCATAGCAGCTAACTCCCCTCCATTCAAAATATAATTTCCGATACTAAGTTCCTCATCAGCTAAGTTTTGAATAACACGATCATCAATTCCCTCATATCTCCCACATATCAAAACTAATTCATCATAGCAAGTCAATTCTCTGGCAATATTTTTATCGAACATCCTGCCTTGTGGGGACATTACGATTATTCTTGAATTATTTCCTATTTCATTTGACGACTGTAAATCTTCAACAGCTGAAAATATAGGTTCTGGTTTTAAAACCATCCCTGGTCCACCACCAAAGGGATAATCATCAACAGACTTATGGCTGTCAGTGGAATATTTACGTATATCGTGACAATTTACCTTGAGTAATCCTTTCACCGCAGCCTTAGAAATCAACCCTGAAGAAAATGGAGACTCAAACATCTCGGGGAATATGGTGAGGACGTGGAAATCCAAGATAAATAACTCCTATTTGTTCTAGCTAATGAGGCTTGGCATCTTGCACTATTTGCACAGCATGTATTACTGACTCAAAAATAACATCGATACATTGATTAACTCCAGAGACGCTACCTGGTAAATTTATTATTATTGAGCCTGATCTAACACCCGCAACAGCCCTGCTTAAAATTGAATATGGAGTTAAGGAAAATGTTTTTAATCTCATTGCCTCTGCTATACCAGGTATTAAATATTCAGCCACCTCTACTGTAGCTTCAGGAGTATTGTCCCTTGTACTTAAACCAGTACCACCAGTTGTAAAAATAACGTCAACATCAATCGAATCCGCCCATTTTTCTAAAATTCCTCTGATAGCTTTTGGATCATCTGGAACAATCGATCTTTGTACAACAACATGCCCAGAATTTTCGATATATTTTTGGACAGCATCTCCACTAAGATCTTTTCTGTCTCCTATATAACCTGAGTCACTTATCGTCAAAACACATATGTTCAAATCAACCTCATTTCTAGGTTAGCTAAATCAATAACAATACGTACATATTATACCAAGAATGGCAAAGGGTTGATAAACAAGTCCAAAAGATATTTATACAGTTCTTATACAAGTATAATATTTATAATTATTGTGTACCTATTTCTGCTTGCAAAAACTAATTTTCACATGAAATACTTTTAACAATTATCAGTGCAACTTCAAATCAAGCAAATTAAAGAGGTCAATCAAAGTAATCAAGGCTAGGTATGAATAAAGGTGACGATTAAACAATTACACATACCTGTGATGGTAAACGAAGTAGTAAGAGAACTTGATATAAAACCCGATGGGATATATGTAGATTGCACGCTAGGATTAGCGGGTCATTCGATTGCAATTTCAAATGCCACCAATCCACAACCAACAATAATTGGACTCGAAGTAGACGAAGAAGCAATAGGAAAAGCGAAAATTAATATAGAAAACAGCAAAGCAAATATAAAAATTTTTAATGAAAGCTTTTTAAATATGGAATCCATAATAAAATTTAACGCAATTCAATCAGAAGTAGACGGAGTATTAATAGATTTAGGAATATCCTCTTTACAATTAAATTCAACAGAAAAAGGTTTCAGCTTCAGAAAAAACAGCCCTTTAGATATGAGATTCGATTCCAACGACGAGCTAACAGCTGACTATATTGTAAACAATTATAGCTTCAAAAAATTGCACAACATTTTGGAAATGTTTGGAGAGGAAAAATCTGCTAAAAATATAGCTAAAAACATAATCGACTCAAGGCCAATTAAAACAACCCTTCAATTATCTCAGGTAATTATACGCGTCAAAGGTAAAAACAAAAACAGATTATTGCATCCCGCAACAAAAACCTTCCAAGCCCTCAGAATCGCGGTAAACAAAGAACTCGAAAGACTTCCACAAGTATTGAATTCTGCTACAAAAATATTACGGTCAGGTGGCAGGATAGTCGTCATAAGCTATCATTCTTTAGAAGACAGAATTGTTAAACATTTTATTAGTCACGAAACATCAAAATGTATTTGCGATCCGAAACTTCCAATATGTATATGCCAACATAACCCTCGGTTAAAAACCACCGGCAAACATTTTTACAAACCAACAAACGAGGAAATCAATCAAAACTTCAGCAGTAGAAGCGCCATTTTGAGAGTTGCTGAAAAATTATAATTACATATTTTTATTAATTAACAAAAATTAGGATAATCTGCGATGGCAAAAAATATAGAATTTAAACCTTCAAATAGATCTTTAATAAAGCCAATAATGCCTGAATCTAAAAGCCAGTTGGCACCAAATAAACCGTATGCGGTATTAGATGTGGGCTCAACTAAAACAGCCGTAGCTATATTAAACATGGAAGAAATGGATGAAAATTCCCAATTAGTTTATGGGTACGCTACTAACAAAACCAAAGGGATAACAAAAGGAAAAGTTACTAATTTAGACCATCTATCAAATACCATTTCTGAAACATTAAAAAAAGCTCTTAACTCTAGTGAGGTTACTAAAGAAATCCCGGGAATATTATCGATTTCAGGAAGCCATGTAAAAGGAGTTAACGAAATAGAATCTTTAACGTTAAATAATTCTCATGGTGTCATAACGTTTGAAGATATTAATAAAAACAACACTAACAAGTACGGATATAAAAACAACCCTCATAGCTCTAGAAGAATTATTAACGAACACCATATAAGTTACATCCTCGATGGCGAACATGCTGTTATCAATCCAATCGGCATGCATAGCCAGGATATAAAAATAAAAAAACATGTCATCAGCGGGGATATAAGTGAAATAGAAAAACTAGAGCTTGCAGCAAAAAAAGCACATATACTCGTTGAAGGTTTAGTGCATGGAGGTACTGCTAGTAGTTTGGCTACTCAAAATACTAGTTCTAAAAACGATAATTTGATCACAATAGATATTGGAGGAGGAACTACGGATATATCAATATACGAATCAAACTGCTTGGTATATTCTTCAGTTTTACCATTAGGCGGATTTAATTTTTCAAATGACATCTCGATTGCATTTGGAATAGATTACACACAAGCAGAAAGTATCAAAATCAAATATGGTTTGACAGATATATATAAATCATCTGTTTTAGAAACGCTGAAAATAAACCTTGATGACGACAATATAATTGAAGTTCCAGTGCTCGACGTTTGTCAAATAATGAAAGAAAGAGCTCAAGAATTGGCAGGATTGATCCATATGGAAATTGAATCTAGCGGAATTACTAACTTAAAAACCTGTAATCTAACCGGTGGCTCTTCTCAAATTGAGGGGATAGATAAAATTTTCACCAAAACACTACAGTTAAAAACTAACTTGTGTCTTCCAAACGAAAAAGAGTACTTAAAAAATGGATATCTATCGCCGGAATATTCGACGTTATTTGGAATGATAACCCAAATAATCGAATCAAAACCTAAACTATTGAATATCCATCCTAATAATTTTGAGAAATTAACTCAAATGTCTAAATTGCCCATAATAAATAAAACATCGACAAGGCTAAAGAAATTAATTAAAAAACCTTATTTAAAATCCGTAAGGGGGAAATAACAAAATGACTAATCAAATTGACATACCTTCAGGAGCAAAAATAAAAGTTGTAGGAGTTGGAGGAGGAGGTTCTAATGCTGTAAGTAGAATGTACAGAGAACGTATGCCAAGCGTAGAGTATCTTGTGATAAATACAGATACGCAAGCACTTTTAAAGTGTGACGTTCCATTAAGAATATCAATTGGAGATCAGTTGACAGAAGGAAAAGGAGTTGGAGGAAACCCAGAAAAAGGTGCCCGAGCAGCTAATGAAAGTCGCGAACAATTGTTTGAATCATTATCAGACGTTGACATGGTATTTGTCGCAGCTGGAATGGGTGGTGGAACTGGTACTGGTGCAGCCCCAGGAATAGCTGAAATCGCTAAACAAACGGGTGCATTAACAGTTGGAGTAGTGACAACTCCATTTCTTTTTGAAGGGACTAGGCGAATGAAAAATGCTAAGGAAGGTATAGAAAAACTAAAAGCTAATGTAGATACTTTACTTATAATCCCGAATGAAAGACTTAGTATGATATGTGATGAAGAAATAACGACTCAGAATGCTTTCAACATGGCCGATGACGTCTTGAAATTGGGGGTACAATCAATTGCTGAACTAGTTACCCTTCCTGGAGAAATAAATTTGGATTTCGCTGATATTAAAGCCATAATGGAAAATTCAGGGCCAGCATGGATGTCAATCGGTTACGGATCGGGTGACAAAAGAGCCAAAGAAGCTGCTCACCAGGCGATTAGCAATCCGTTACTAGACATATCAGTTGAAGAAGCGACAGGGGTATTGTTCAATGTAACAGGAGGAACCGATTTAAGATTGTCGGAATTAAATGAAGCAGCTGAAGTGATACAAAATGTAGTTCATCCAGATGCCAATATAATTTTCGGAATGAGTACCGACGAAAAAATGAACGAGCAAGTTAAATTGACAGTAATTGCCACAGGTATGCCAACAGAACAAAAACCACCGGACTTAGGTTTTGGTGATGGTGATGGTGATGATCCTGACGTGCCACCGTTCATGAGAAGAATCAACAGGTACCGAAGAGATTCTGCAAATGTTGAACCTAAACGTGAAACTGACGTAGCTTAACCAACTTAAATACCGTAAAAAAAGAAGGCTTCATCTAAAAGATGAGTAGCCTTCTTTTTTTATGCCAACCACTTTACATACAAAAGTAACCACCAAATCGCGATTTGGAAAACATCTGAACCATCAAAACATTGATGAAATTAAAATACTAAAAATGCCCACAAATAAGGTGATTGAAACTTTATACAATTATTAGATTTTTTTCAAAATACTACCCTTATTTTATGCTTGACATGGCCCAATATGTAGTGGTAATTTCTAGCGACACCACGACAATTTGTGGTAATTCCTTATTTTGCCAATAAGGCGGTAAAATACAAAATTTAGCTCGGATTGCCCATGTATTGCCCTAATTGTAATAATACAGAATCGAAAGTGATAGACTCCCGAGACTCGAAGGAAGGGACTCGTAGGAGAAGGGAGTGCATAGGCTGCGAGGCTAGATTTACAACATATGAAAAAGTACAAAATAAAGTCATACAAATTGTTAAAAGAGATGAGCGTAGGGAGGAATTTACATCAGCTAAATTATTAGCGAGCGTAATCAAAGCTTGTGCGAAGCGACCCTTACCTACAGGTAAGCTCGAAAAGTCTGTTGAAGAAATTGAATCGCTAGTGATTAGATCAGGTAAATCAGAAATCAAAGCTGACTACATTGGACAACTGGTAATGGAAAGGCTGAAACAATTGGATACAGTAGCTTACATAAGGTATGCAAGCGTCTACCAGAATTTCCAAGATATAGAAACGTTTAAAAAAGAAATAGAAGGTTTATTAACTCCCAAAGAAATAAAGAAAAAAGAAAACAACCAACTTTCATTTTTTAGTGAAAAACAAAACAAAATCCCAGAGGCACAATCTACAAAACGCCTAGAGATGTCAAAACAAATACTTTAATCAACCCCATAACCTATTTATTAAAAGAGCATATACGAGGTAAAACTTATGACCAATCAATCTACCAAAAAAAATACATTAATAACTAAATTGGACAAAGAACAAAGCCACATATATGAGAAAACAATAGAGTTGAATGACAATGCCAAAATAGTGTTAGAAAAACGATACCTACGTAAAGATTCTGAAGGAAATATAATCGAAACCCCTAGTCAAATGTTTTTAAGGGTAGCAAAAGCTATTGCAAAACCAGAAACTTTATATGGTGATTCAAAAGACGAAGAATACTGGACAAAAGAATTCTACAATATGATGGCAAGTCTGGAATTTGTACCTAATTCACCAACTTTAATGAATGCAGGTATTAATCTAGATGATGGCACTGGAACAGGAACATTATCAGCATGCTTCGTTATGGGACTAGAAGACTCAATGAACGACATAATGACTACCGCTAAAGAAATGGCAATGGTGCAAAAATTTGGTGGAGGTACAGGCTTTGCACTTTCTACAATAAGACCCAAGGACTCACCCATAAAAACAACTCATGGTAAGGCATGCGGCCCTGTAAGTGTATTAAAACATTTATCTTCAGTCTCCAAACTCGTTACCCAAGGTGGCAAAAGAGACGGAGCTAATATGGCTGTGATGAATGTTCACCACCCTGACATAAACGAATTTATTGAATGTAAAACCACAGAAGGTGAAATACATAATTTCAATATTTCCGTAGGTGCAACACACGAATTCATGCAAGCCGTCAAAGAGCAGAAACATTATTCCGTGAAAGACCCAATAACCGGTGAATCAGTTGAAGAACAAAATGCAGAAGAGATATTTGACAAAATAATTGAAGGAGCATGGAAAAACGGCGAACCTGGAGTTGTATTTGTAGATTGGGTAAATCATAAAAATCCTACCCCTCACTTGGGTGATATGACTGCTACTAACCCCTGTGGAGAACAACCTCTACTGCCATATGAGTCATGCAATCTAGGTTCAATAAACTTGAACAAATTCCTAATCGAGAAAGAATCGAAAAAAGAAATAGATTGGGAACGACTAGGAAATGTGGTGAATACGAGCGCTAGATTTTTAGACAACGTAATTGACGCAAACTCCTACTCCGTAGATAAGATTAAAAAAATGACTCGCTCCACGCGTAAAACAGGTCTAGGAGTGATGGGGTTTGCAGATTTATTGATAAGTTTAGACATAGCTTACGACTCAGAAGAAGGCTTAAATCTAGGAAAAAAAATAATGAGGTTTGTTAAAGATCAAGCTGATTCAACTTCAGAACAATTGGCTGAAGAAAGAGGTGTATTCCCAGCTTATCCTGGCAGCATTTATGATGCTGAAGACCAGCCTAAAATGCGAAATGCATGTAGGCTCACAGTAGCCCCCACAGGAACAATATCAATGATTGCTGGATGTTCCAGTGGTATAGAGCCTCTATTCGCACTCTGCTATCACAAGCACAACATTTTAGGTGGAGAAAGTTTACTATATGTAGACGAAAAATTTGAATCTGTAGCTAAATCAGAAAATTTTTATAGCGAAGAACTGATGGAATATTTAGCAAATGGAGGATCCCTTCAAGAAAGAGATGATGTACCTGAATCGGCAAAAGCATTATTTGTAACAGCTGGAGATATCTCTCCTGAAATGCACGTTAGAATGCAGGGAGTTTTCCAAGAAAGTGTAGACGCTGCTATATCCAAAACAATCAACTTCCCTAATTCTGCAACCAAAGAAGACGTAAGAAAAGCTTATATGCTTGCATGGGAACTTGGATGCAAAGGCATCACGGTTTATAGATCAGGAAGTCGGGAAAAAGAAGTATTAACTGCTGGCCAGGATAAAGGTAATGAAAAGGAAGTTCAATCAGACAACTTATCAATAGATGTTAGCCTGGTAGAAAGACAAAGACCTTCTGTAATAACAGGAGTAACAGAAAGAATAAGAACCTCTCAAGGGAACCTATTTGTAACTGTTAATTATGATCAAAACGAAAAACCATTTGAAGTATTTGCAACTCTAGGAAAAGCTGGAAGTACTGAATCAGCTCATTTAGAGGCTATTTCAAGATTGGTTACTATGTCATTAAGAGCAGGCGTTGAACCGAATGAAATCATAGGCCATTTAAGAGGTATAACAGACGATCCTATTTGGGATGCAGGCACATTGGTACGCTCAGCTCCAGATGCTGTTGCATTGGTGTTGAGTAGACACCTAACTTTATCAGGTGAAGAAAAAGAAAAATATGCAATCGAATCTGAAGTTCAGCCACAACTTTTTACAGAAACTACTACACAAACAATAAAAGAACCCGTAACAACATCCAATAATCAAAGTTGTCCTGAATGTAATATAGGAACTTTGATACACCAAGAAGGATGTATGAGATGCACTAGTTGTGGATACAACAAATGCGAATAACGGCTCTCGTTACTATGTTGATTTGACAAGTTATAATCGCTTGTTCGTAAAAATTTCTAGGATCAAGTACATATGCAAAAACCACTAATATTTATTACTTTAGGTGACCCTGCAGGGATAGGTCCAGAAGTCACAGCCAAATCTCTTGAAGAAATCGGAAATACCGATGATTATCATACCGTAGTAATCGGAAGTCATGACGTTTTCAAAAAAACGTTAGAAACTTGTAGCATTAATTTAAAATTCAACCTTATCAAGTCGATTGAAGAACTGAATAAAAACAATAATTTGACACACCTGTTGGATCTAAACAATACTCCAAATGAATTACAAATGGGTAAAGTTGATGCTAAATCTGGCAAAGCTTCTGTAGAATGGGTTTTAAAAGCAGGTGAATTAGCCTCTAAAACAACCAATTCAGCTATTGTAACAGCACCTATAAATAAAGAAGCTTGCACATTAGCAGGGTACAAAGATATTGGACATATGGAAATTTTTCAAAGCCAGACAAATAGCAAAGAAGTAGCCACAATGCTCGTCGCTGACAACCTAAGAGTTGTTCATCTGACCACACATCGATCATTAAGAATCGCTTGCGATTACGTAACTAAAGACAACGTTTACAACAAAATTAAACTAACCCATGATTATTTCATTAATTGTGGCTTCATTAACCCTAAAATAGCAGTTTCAGCTTTAAATCCTCACGCTAGTGATGGCGGTATATTAGGAGACGAGGAAGCTAAACAAATCTCACCCGCTGTAAACGATGCTAAAAATGATGGAATCAATGCAACTGGTCCAATACCAGCTGATACAGTATTTAATCAAGCGATTGATGGCAAATATGACGTTGTCTTGGCTATGTATCATGACCAGGGACATATCCCAATTAAAGTACACAATTGGGAAAAGAGTATTAGTGTAAATCTTGGCCTACCATTTGTTAGAACATCTGTAGATCATGGTACTGCTTTTGACATAGCCGGCAAAGGTATAGCCCACCATGCAAGTATGACAGAAGCTATTCGTCAAGCAGTAAGTTTATGTGTAAACAAAGAGCTATAATATAGGTATTTAATATTTGAGGATAATTAAATGGGCAAAATAGGATTCATCGGTGGCGGTATTATGGCTGAAGCTTTGATATCGGGAATATTAAATTCAAATTCATACAAACCAGACGAAATTAACGTAAGTGATCCAGTTAAAACAAGGATAGACGAATTAGAACAAAACTATGGAATAACATGCTTTATAAACAACCAAAAAATAATCGAATCAGTTGACATTATAATAATTGCAGTAAAACCCCAACATATAGAAACTGTATTAGAAGAAATTAAAACTTTTGGTAAATCAAGTCAGATTGTTATTTCAATAGTTGCTGGCGCAAATTTGAATTTACTCTCATCCCGAATTGGTCATAGCAATGTTGTGAGAGTCATGCCTAATACTCCAGCACAAACTAGCGATGGAATGATTGTATGGACAGCTGACAAAGGTGTTTCAGAAAAAAACTATCCAATCATATCAAACATATTGAAATCGTTAGGAAAAGAGATTTATTTTGAAGATGAAAAATATATCGATATGGCAACAGCCGTTAGCGCTAGTGGTCCGGCCTACATTGCTATAGTCATAGAATCACTGATTGATGCCGGTGTCTATATAGGACTACAGCGGGAAATATCAAAATCTCTTGTAATGGAAACCTTTAAAGGGAGTCTAGCTTATTTGGATAAAACCAATATACATCCAGCGAAATTGAGAGAATCGGTCTCATCTCCTGGAGGCGGAACCGTTGAAGCCATAAAATCTCTCGAAGAAAACGACATCCGTGCTGCTTTTTACAAAGCTATAAAAGCAGCCTATAACAAATATCAAATGTTAGGTGAAATGCAAAATAAATGACTGCATTAAAACCAGCTTTAGACCTTATTGTCACTTTATTGACAATAGCAATATTCGGAAGAGTCATATTGTCTTGGATTTTCCCAAGAGGCGAAGATCCTCTCAGTAAATTTCTTTTCGTTGTTACTGAACCTGTATTGCAGCCAGTTAGAAAACTACTGCCAAATTTCGGAATGTTAGATTTAAGTCCGATGATTGTTATATTCGTTCTTTATTTTATCAGACGTATAATAAACTCTCTGTAGAATATAAATAGTATATCCTCTTCAAGTCATCGAGTTTCACCCCTATATCAAATTGATTATTAGCTATGCATCATTGTTGTAGAGTAACTTCTCCTGATGAAAATTCTCTTATTGAACCATCTGTTAATTTAACTATTAAGTCACCATTATTAGCTACATCAATGGCTTTCCCATTATATTTCTGATTAGATATCTTCGAAGAAATTTCAATGTTTTTATGCAAAGTGTCAAGTTTACTCTTCCACTCACTTAAAATGTCTGTTGTTTTAATTGATCTGTACCTCGAATCAAGGTGCTGTAGTAACGAAGATAACACATTATTTATATCAAAGGTGACCCGCTTTTGACTATAAAGACTAGTAGCAACAAAATCTTGGCTAAAATTATTCGGGTTAGAATTTACATTCAACCCTATTCCCACAAAACAATCTGTACCCGCTGTTAATGTATCAACTTCAATAAGAACCCCTGCTATTTTACGACCATTCACCCTAATGTCGTTGGGCCATTTTATAGTTGGATTTACATCTGCAATTTTTTTTATTGTGTCAGTAATTGACAGAGACACAGCCATATTTAATGCCCTCAAAGACTTGTGATCCGGTTTTAATAAAATCGATATCAATATATCTTTGTCACGTTCTGAAATCCACGACCTGCCAAATCGACCTCTGCCTTTTTTTTGTAATCCTGCAACAACAACTGTACCTTCCGTAGCTTTTGAATCAGCTAATTCTCTTATAGTATCCATAGTAGATTCAACTACATCAAAATATAATAATTGTCCACCAATTGTTTTGGTAAGTAACATGCTACGAATTAAATCCACGTCTATTTTTTCATTCATCTATAGCTCAAAACACTTTCGCATTATTTATATAAACACTACCCTCCAAAACAAGAACTTCTAATTCTTGTTCATATGAAGTTACGCCAATAGTTCTTTTAGCATGATACCTTTGTGTTTTTAATCCGGAATTTATTTGACTATTACCAATTAAACCTTCTTTTACAATCCTTCCATCAAAATCGTCATTTGGTTCAATACCAAGCAATTGAACTATTGTGGGAGTAATATCGATATTACCGGTCGGATTTGCGACAAAATTATTTTCTTTAAAATCAGGTCCATAACCAATAAAAACAGATCTCTGTTCAGTTAACCCAATAGACCCATGCTGACCATCTCCTGATTTACCGCTAGAACTATAGACTAGCCCTTGCACATTATTTTCGTTAAAACCATCTGACCATTTAAAGGACATAGCCAAATCAGGTTCTCTTATTCCATTTAAACCAACCTTAGATACATCAATAGTCCCCTCAATAATTCCATCTTTGTGAGAAGCGAATATATTACCACACCACGGCTGTACAATCAGGTGATCAATCAAAATCTCAAGGGTATTCCTATTAAATGGATTTACATAAAATAAAACAGATCCACCATTTGGAGCTACTAGTATTTCCTCATCGCATTTTATTGGCTCGACTATTTTTGACTTAACAAAATCTTCAATATCAACCACACCTTTTATTGTCGAGTAACCATGATCAGATACTATTAATATATTCAGGTCATTTCTACCGGATCTTTCTATGTATTTTTGCAGTTCCCCAATTTGCGAATCTACAATAGCCAACGCCTTATTGGATGATTCACCTCCCAAAGGTGAATAATGCTGAACGCTATCAGGATTATTGCACCAGAACATTGCAATTTCTGGATTTAACTCATCAAGTACATGCGATGTAAATATTTTCATTGCATATTTCAATCTAACTTCATCATATTGCGACTTCTCTGGCCATTCACCAAATCTAGATATAATGTCTGGGTAGAGCATGTTTGGAATCGTAAATTCAGGATGTATTACTATCCCGCTATCGCATAGAGTTTGATTATGAAGATAAGCGTTTCCATTTGATCCAATATTGACTGCAGCAAATTCCAATCCATAATTTGACACTATATCAACTATATTAGGAACGTGAAGGATAGATTTTATTTTTTTGTTTACAGACTCTATTTGAGGTTTTAACGCAGGAACTACCAATGACTCATCATAATCTTTCAGCACCATCGTATTACCTACCAAACCATGGCGACCGGGGTAACATCCTGTCAGCATACTAACAGTATTAACACGCGTCACTGTAGGAAAAACCGAATGATGGTTAGTAAACAAAGTTCCCTGCCGAACCATACGAAACAAATTAGGCATACGCAACTCGGTTATTTGAGACGGCTTTAATCCATCAATACCCAATAATATTACTTTATTCATTGCAATTTCTGCCAAAGACTATTTTTACCAACCAACCGAATAACCATCCCTTCTAGGGTCAGACCCCCCCCAATATGCACCAACTTTATTATCTACAAATATTCCCTGAGCTCCTCCAACAGTCCTTGACCAAGAACCTACATTGTTTAATTCATGTCCTTTTTCATTTAATTGGTTTAATATTTCCCCACCAAATCTGTCCTCAATATCAACATTGAGTCCAGACCCTATACGAAATCTAGGGACCTCAATAGCTTGCTGGATATTCATATTATGATTCAGTATATTATTCAAAATTTGAGGAGTTGTATGTAAAATACCGTACCCACCTGGCGTTCCTATACTTAAAATCAACTGTCCGTTTTGATAAACCTGTGTTGGAGCAACAACGAAATCAACTTCTTTACCTGGAGCAATTACATTAGGGCTCGAAGTATCCTCGTCGAAATAACTACCCATATTATTAAGAAAAATACCGGTATCTGACAAAGCTGCACCAGTACCGAAACCTCCACCTAGCGTCTGCGTAACAGATATGGCATTCCGATCTTTGTCCACAATACTGAAATGGGTCGTCAAACCACCTTCTTTCGAAAATATATCACCAGGCGACAGACTATTTATCGGTTTATTCTTGACATATCGATCTCCTGCTACAACTTGTGCTTGATGCAAATTCAACCGTGATTTTTGACGATTGGCATATTGCGTTGAAAACAACTGCTCTAACGGAGCATCGATAAATTTGGGGTCTCCTGCATATTCCACTCTATCGGCAATACATAATTTAGATATTTCAATCATCGAATGCAATGCATCAACAGAACCCAACTCCATCTCTCCTTCAGAGTATGTTTCAAGCATCTTCATTATTTGAAGTATTTGAAATCCACTCGAATTAGGAGGAGTAGTATAAATTTCATAATCCTTGTAATTTATTTTGATTGGAATTTGCCAGTAAGGCTCATATGACTCCAAATCGTCTAATCTTAAAAGTCCTCCCAACTCTTTACTGCCTTGCACCATTTTTTCTGCCAGATAACCTTTATAAAAAACATCTTTACCACCTTTGAGTATGTCCTTTAAAGACTGTGCAAATTGAGGCAATTTTATAATCGACCCAATATTTGGAATTTTCCCTGCATTTCCTAAAAATATATTTGAAGATGGATATTTCGATAAGATTGGAACACTTAACTTTATAGTCTCATGAGCAAATTTTGAAACAGGAAATCCATTTTCAGCATAATTAATAGCTGGTTCGATTAACATTTTTAAGTCAATCGAACCATATTTGTTATGAAGCTCGAACCAACCCGCCAAGTTGCCAGGAACCATACCAGCTTTGATTCCAACATTAGTCGATATACCACCAATGGTCACTGTGTTTTCATTATCTTTAAAATTTTCAGGGGTTGCTAATTTGGGGGCTAATCCGGAAAAATTCAAAACCTCCGGGAAATTTGCTCCTGCTTTAGTAATTAATGCCAAACCAATCCCACCTGGACCTGACATATAGGGTTCGACCACTCCTAAAGCAAATGCCACACCAACCGCTGCATCGAAAGCATTACCACCAGTCATCAATATTTTAGCCCCCACATTTGAAGCTAACGGATGAGCCGAAGATACCATACCATTACTACAAATCACCGGAGGTCTTGTTGTGTTCTCAAATAAATTAATCATAATAAAGCATCATCGCCAAATTAATTCCAGATTGTCAACCTCATGATAGATTACCTAAACAAATATTTTAATAAATAAATGTTTTAATTTATTAAGTATGATAGACTATTACTTCGTTACGGGTTTCAGTTGATAATAATTTCATATTGCCTTATAAACTTGGGCAATTCTTATTGACTCTCAACGCAGTGAAATATATTATTATTGTTTCTCGTATTTTTATGTACTTTAACAATTGGATAGTGGAAGGAAAAATCACAAACACTAGAGTTTGATCCTGGCTCAGGACGAACGCTGGCGGTGCGCCTAATGCATGCAAGTCGAACGAGCGACCCGGGCTTGCCCGGTTAGCTAGTGGCAGACGGCTGAGTAACACGTAAGTAATTTGCCCCGAAGAGGGGGATAATCCAGAGAAATCTGGCCTAATACCCCGTACCTTTCCCTTGAGCACGCTGGGAGGAAAGAAAGGTTTCGGCCGCTTTGGGAGAAGCTTGCGGCTTATCAGGTAGTTGGTGGGGTAATGGCCTACCAAGCCTAAGACGAGTAACCGGTGTGAGAGCACGATCGGTCAGAGGGGGACTGAGACACGGCCCCCACTCCTACGGGAGGCAGCAGCAGGGAATATTGCGCAATGGGCGAAAGCCTGACGCAGCGACACCGCGTGAGGGACGAAGGCTTTCGAGTCGTAAACCTCTTTTCTCAGGGAATAGAAAGGAAGGTACCTGAGGAATAAGCATTGGCTAACTACGTGCCAGCAGCCGCGGTAATACGTAGGATGCGAGCGTTGTCCGGATTTATTGGGCGTAAAGGGTGAGTAGGCGGTTTTTCAAGTCCTGTGTGAAATCTCTCGGCTCAACTGAGAGAGGTCATAGGAAACTGTAAAACTAGAGTTCAGCAGAGGAAAGCGGAATTTCCGGAGTAGCGGTGAAATGCGTAGATACCGGAAGGAACACCAGAGGCGAAAGCGGCTTTCTAGGCTGTATCTGACGCTGAGGCACGAAAGCATGGGGAGCGAACCGGATTAGATACCCGGGTAGTCCATGCCGTAAACGATGGATACTAGGTGTAGGGGGTATCGACCCCCTCTGTGCCGAAGTTAACACATTAAGTATCCCGCCTGGGGAGTACGGCCGCAAGGCTAAAACTCAAAGGAATTG
>CAZYCG010000028.1:0-17067 GCA_964645865.1 uncultured Dehalococcoidia bacterium
GAAGTTAAAGATTGACTGGTGATTTCGAAGGGTTTTGGTTAATTTTATAATTCTCTAATCTAGTTACCTGGTTAACATAATTATAGCCGTTCCAGCAAGAAAGAGTCCCAGTATTTTAAACATATTAACTTCTTCACTTAGAAAAATAATGCCAAGTATACTTGCTATAGCAAAACTCATTGAAAAAATAGGAACGACGATTGATACAGGTCCTTTGCTTAATGCGGTATAGTAACTAGCGATGCTAATGATTAGTGTGATTCCTGCTAACGATAAGAAAACGAGAGGTAATCCTGAAGGCCATTTTGTGAACAGTGATCCTTTAAACAACGCAATCGCAATCCCGCCAAGTACCAATATTATGTTCGTTAAAATCAAGGCTATTTCAGTATTCGAGTTTTTTAATCCTGCTTTAAGCAAAACAGCCGTAATCCCATAAAAAATCATAGCTATTATTACCCATATTAGATAATTCATATTATTCCTTTTGAGACATGGGTTAATATTTAATCGGTAGTCTCATTTTATTTTGACTGAATTCCTGGATGATATTATCTTTGATCACAGTTATTTTTTTTGTTCCTAAAGTAAACCAGGAATTGTTTTCAGTTATACATGCAGCCTGTGTATCTAGTCCTAAAATCGTAATATCATAATCCTTTGATAGAGTTGATAACTTATTTAAATCGTTATTATTTTCAAAATGAGGGATGATAATAGTATTTGGAATTAGATTCAATCCTTCTACTAATTTGTCCAGCAGCATATATTTGCCCATGACCATTGCACCAGCGCTTGAACCGATCAGTGTTGAACCAAGCGACAATGCTTTTTTGATTTCACCAATGGCCTTTGAATTTTGCAAAATTGAATTCAGATATCGGGGATTACCTCCAGTTAAATATATAATGTTAGATTCATTAATTGGGGTTAAAAAACATTTGTCATTACTTTGTTTTTTAGTTACCAAATTTAACCCGGAAACCTTTATGCCGATTTTGTTGAAATGGTTAATTCCATTCCGAGTTGCTAGTTCTGGATTTTCATTTGCCGCGGCAGTTGGGAGTATAAGGACTTTGACTTCATTTATTGGGTATAGGTTGCAAATTGATCTGTCAATTTCGAGACAATTTTCGTGGAATTCATTTCCTCCAAATATACCTATTGTGGCGTTTGTTTTCGGCATTGAGGGTGAACGGTAAACGCTTTGGTTATTTTATCTCTACAATCATTTCTATTTCTACTGGGATATCAAAGGGAAGGTTAACAAGTCCAACCGCAGATCGGGCATGTTTTCCTTTTTCGCCGAAAAGACTTGTCATCAATTCAGAAAATCCATTAATTACCTTAGGGTGTTCGTTGAATTCAGGTGTTGAATTTACCATGCCCAATACTTTCACCACTTGATTTACCCTGTCTAGGTCTGATATGGCAGTTTTTAGAGTTGCCAACAAGTTTAAACCTACTAATCTTGCTGCATCATAACCTTCTTCGACAGTTAAGGATTCTCCTAATTTACCTTTGTATTGTTTTTCTCCATCTATAACTGGTGGTACATGTCCCGAAAGGAAAATCAAATTGCCGGATTTAACAAATGGTAAATACACACCAAGTGGTTTAGTTGGTGTAGGTAGTTGCATGTTAAGTTCTTTTAGTTTTTGTTCAACTTTTGACATTATTTTTTTCCCTTGATTACTTAATCGTTAATATATTGCTTGGATTTTCAGTAATGATTTTGTTAATTACATCCGGAGTCATTCCGGATTTAGCCATTCTAGGTAAAATATTTTCTATTATGTGACCATAGCCATGTCCGCCATAGGCAGTAGTCCTGTGTTTAGAAAATATATCCTGAGCTATTACTATCTTGTTTTCGTATCCGAGGTCGATTAATTGCGATATATAGTTTATTCGTTGCGAATCGTTTACCATATCTATTTCATCAGAAAGTGGATAATAAGAAACTTCCCAGCCAAATAAATCATATTCCAAATAGCATCCTGATTTAGCAAGTTCAGATACTACGTTTATATCCTGTATTGTGCGTTCTATATGGCCTATTATTACTCTGGAAACATCGGCGCCTGATTTAGATAAAACATCAAGTATTTCAAATGGGCTATCTGCATTTCTTCCTGGATGTATCAAGATTGAAGCTCCAGTTTGTTTTTGTGCTTTTGCCGCAGCTTTTAACACTTTGGATTCATTGTTGGTTAGAGGCCATGAGCAACCTATTTCTCCGATAATTCCTGCCCTTATACCGGTATTACCTATTCCTTTTTGTACTTCATTTGAAATTTGCTCTTCTAATTGAGAAATGGTTTTGTCGTTCATGTTTTCTGGGTGTACAGAATCAACATAATAACCGGCACCTGTTATTATATTGACACCGGTCAAACGGGATATTTTTGCTAAAGCTTGAGGGTCTCTTCCTATGCCTATAGTAGTAGCCTCTATAATACTGTCGCCTCCAACCGCTTTATATTTCAATATTTCATCAACGGCCAATGATTCATTATTCAGTTCTAAATTATCTATGTTTCGAAATGGGTCATATTTAATCCATCCCAAATTATCTAATCTAAGGGGTTGATTAGCTTTAAATTGCTCACTAGCCTCATCTGGTTGTGTGAACATACATGAAAAGTCTATGAAAATATGCTCGTGGGTACTTGTTTTACCAAGTTCTGAAGGGTCGATAGTTCCGGTAACTGTTTGTATTTTTCCAACTTGATCTTTATTTGACATATTCTTACACTTACACCTTATATTTGAAGCAAAAGATTATCTTTGTTGTATCTAATAGTCAATGATAATTATGGTTATTGGACTAGATTATATCTTAAAATGTAAATATGGATTTTAAAGGGAGATGATTGAATGATAATTGATGTACATACCCACACCCCAAGTCATTACAAAAACATTCATAAGTCGGAAGAACAATACGATACAAAAATGAGACCGGATCGACCGATTAAGATGACCAATAGTGTTGAAGAATATTTGCAAGATATGCTTCCAGTAAATATCGCAATTGTTTTTGGAATTGCGAGGCATCCGTTAAAAAATGATGCTCTTGACCATCTCAATTTTGTACATGATGTAAATGATAGAACAGCTGAAGTCGTATCACTTGGATCTGGAAAATTGATTGGCTTTATGTCAGTTCATCCAGATAGTGATGGGGTGTTGGACGAAGTTTACAGGTGTAAATCAGATTTGAATCTGCGTGGTATAAAACTAGGACCCAATTATCAGAACTTTGATCCTTTAGGTTTAAACGCCAAATCTTTATATGCCTATGCTGAAAAGAATAATATACCTCTAATTTTTCATCAAGGTACAGCGCCAATGGCGAATTCGCCTTTAAGATATTCTTATCCCATTTACATGGATGAGATAGCTTTACTGTTTCCTGACCTAAAAATTGTGATGGCCCATATGGGTCATCCATGGCATGAAGATTGTATTGCGGTTATCAGGAAGCATAAAAATGTCTATGCTGATATATCTGGACAATTTTATCGCCCTTGGTCTGCATATAACGGGTTTCGTCTAGCATTTGAGTGGAATGTGATGCATAAATTGTTGTTCGCTTCGGATTGGCCAGTGACAACTCCATCTGAAACAATAACATTTTTGAATGGGTTACCTTCTTATTGCAGAAAGTATAATTTACCTGTAATTCCATTTGCTGAGATAAACGGAATCATGAATAGGAACTCCTTGGAACTATTAGAGATAGATTTATAATTAAATTTAATTTGAATTTTTCATCAGACATCAAGGGCTTTTACCGACTGGCTCCCAAGCAGGAAATCCATTCATGTAATTACCTAGAGTTAATTGATTGCTAATACCTGTATTTACGTTAATTATCCAAATTTGTCGTTTGTCATTGTTTGTTAATGATGAATACACGATTGAGTTTCCGTCAGGGGACCAATTAGGACGTTCATCTGGTCCCAATCCAGGGCTATTAATTAACGGTTTAAATGCTTTTCCGTCTCTATTTAAAGTATAAAGTGTAGGAGTCATTTTTTCTTTATCCAAAAAGTTTGAAGTCAGAGCAATTCTTTTTCCATCATAAGACCAATTTGGCCAGCCTAAAAATAAACCTGTAAATACAAGGTCTTTGTTGAGTTTAAAAACAGTATTTAATTCAAATGTTTCTGGGTTTATTTGGTAAATAACATTTTCTGATGTAAACATTATTTCGTTTTTTATGTGTGACCAGGTGGGCCATCTTGAAGACTTGAGCAGTTTTGTTAAGTTATATTGGTTAGAACCGTCGGCGTTCATCACCCATATGCAATTCTCACCGCTTCTATTAGATACAAACGCTATTTTATCGCCATCTGGAGACCAAGAAGGACTGTGATTCGATTTGCTATTAACGGTAAGTTGTTTGATGTTTGTGCCGTCCGTTCTCATCTTATATATGTTTTTATTACCATCTCTATCAGAATAGAAAGTTATATTTTCGCCGGAAGGCGACCATGAAGGATGGGAGTCTAAAGAGGAATGTTTAGTTATGTTTTTCAGTTCGCTACCATCTGGATTCATAACCCAAATATCCCATGCTCCATCCTTGTCGGATACGAAAGCTATGCGGGCAGTATGATTGTCATAATTTTCATCCAATTGATTTTGCGAATTCTTGATATCTGAACAAGCAGTATAAATTAAGCAGATCGAAACTATACTGATTTGAGTCAAAAATTTGCTTATAGAAGGTCTGTAGGTATTGATGATCGATATCATAGTGATCCTAGTGATTTGAAATAGTGATCTATGATTCTGATTCTTCTATTTGTATAAGATCAGATGGATATTTGAGTATCGAAGATGAAGTAATTGGATCTATATAATAAATCCAATCATTTATTCTGTTTTTTATATAATAACTGTCATTTTGTTGGCGAATATCTTGAAACAAATATAAGTCAACAGAGTCACTTCCTGAATTAGGTTTAGCTACCACAGTTATAGTAATTGTTGGATTTGATAGATCTAAATTATTTATATCTTCAGGTCTTGGGAAATCACTTGTAATTAATTGAGAAAATTCTGATAACAAATTATTTGTTATGTTTATATCAGCGATACTAGGTCCTGCTTCTTCTATTATTATCCATTGATTGTTAGGTAGTGTTTTTAATTGGAATTCTTTTTCTGGATATCGATAAATAATCGATTCGATTTCATCCGTAGGAATTTTTAAGATAGTTGGTTCGGCCCACATTTCAGGTTTGGGATTAAACCGGTCTGGGTATTGGCAAAATACCCCATATACTTCTTTGGAGCCAGGTTCTCGTATGTAGCACATTCGAGACATTGATGTCCAAGGAGTATATACATTTTCTTCATCAGGCATTGGAGCATATACTTTGTCTCCAATTAAAAATTGTTCAACTAAAATCTGATTACTATAAAATTCAATTGAGGTTGAATTTGATTCTGATACGCCCATTAGAGAGTGGTTAGTTTCGTTGTTTGATATGAGTCTTGCTTTAGGGAAATATGATATTACTTCCCACATGTCTTCGAATCCGTCAAAGACTACCGGGTAATTGCCTACTTTCCAATCAAGATTTCCTTTAGTGAGAGTAGTTTGATTTATCGTATCTTTAATGATGATTTTGTCTACTGTTTCGCGGTTAAGGGGACTTAGGTTTTCAATAGTAATGACGCTTTCATTTTCTGATAAACCGAGTCTAGACAATGTTGCTATAACAGCAATCATTGCCACAGTTGCGATTAAATATATTAATTGCCTAAGATTCATTGGAGTATGATCTCCTATTCATACTTTTGCGGTAGATATATCTCCATATTCCGAGAGCTACTAGAATTAAAGGTAAGCCAGCAATATTAATGTATTGAACGAGATTTCTATGATTATCAGAATCAAACGTTAATTGCCTAACTGATTTACCTTTTCCTCGTATAGAAATTAGTGCGTTTTCTTGTGTTAACCAATCGATCCAGTTAGCGCCTAGTTCAGTATGTCCTCTATATCCATTATTAGTTACCATGTATTCCCCGAGCCAGTCGGAATCAGTAGCGATTATTATGCGGAAAGGTTTTTGTGATTCTATGACACATTTAGGTTTGAGAGGAGGACATCGTTTACCTGTTATTGCAACTGCTATCGATTTTGATTCTGATAGAGAATCCCCTATCGAATTGTCCATATTTTGTTGTGGAAATAGGTCACTATAAATTGTTCCACTAACTGAATTTTTCGTCGTTATTATCAGATTTGTGAATTCAGGCGAATATATTTTGTCCGATGTGGGTATTAATTCAAGAGAGCTTGACCATGGAATAACTACTGTTTCAACTCCACCAGATATCTTGGAGTTTTCAGTGTTGGCTCTGACCCAATATGGGTATTGTAAAGCCACCGGTACTCCATTTCTAGAAGCAAATTGGACTTTAGCGTTTGAAGTGGGGTCGTAAACAATATCGTAATTTACTTGGACTCCGTATTCTCTAAGATATTGTTCAAGTGTTGGGTTTTCTCCTATTACCTCAAGAGTTTGTTGTCTGATTTGGATAGGGTCTACCAATATTAGAGCTTTTCCTCCTGCAGAAAGGTATTCGTTAATCGTATCTTGTTCTGGTAAAGATATTTGAGTTTGAGGACCTGCGATAATTAATACATCTGTTAGGGATAAGTCAAGATATTGGCCGGATCCTGATTGGTCGGTTGTTTCTACGCTATGATGCCTTTCCAATATATCTCTAAAACTTTGCATTTCAGCGTCGCGTTCTTTTTCTTGGTGACCAGTAAGAAAGCTGATTGTTTTTGGAGATTTTTGTGTCATTCTATATAGGTTTGCCATAAGCCTATATTCGATTCCGTCAAGTGATTCTATATAAGTGATAGCTTCTTTTTTATTTGCATATGTCATATATAACCCTAAATATCCGTTTGTAACCTTTAATTCACCTTGGGTTTCAATCTGGAATTGTTTGGGGACTATGAAATGATTTTCCGCATCGATTTTATCCTCAGGATTTTCGTCAGGATATGATCTGATTATTCTAACTTTACCTTTAGATTTAGCGGAGATATCGTTAAGCATATGATTAACTTCTCTTGTTATCGGAGCAATTTGTACTGGCGGTTGTTTTGATTGAAATACCGTTATAGTAACTATATCGTCTAATTCAGATACGATCTGTTCTGTAGCTGAACTGAGTGTATATAGTTGTGATGCTGTGAGGTCTATTCTTCCTCCTATATGCCTTCCGAACCATCCAATAGATAAACTTATCACTACAAGGCATAGAACCGTAATTTGTAGGTTTCTATATGATGCCGATTTGTGACTTAGGGTTTTACTTTTTAATGATAAATAAGTAGCTGTAAGAAATGTTGATATTATTGCTGCGAAATAAATTATGTCTTTTAATTGCAATACTCCTCTAACCATACCTGTAAAATGTGTCAAAGGACTTAATTCACTTAAGAGGTTTGCTGCAAATGTAGGAATAGCTAATGTAATAATCGGCATTCCAAATATCATTAAAAGTAAAATCAATGAAAGTCCTATTATAAATGCAACAATTTGATTTTTGGTTAGGCTTGATGTGAAAATTCCTATCGACACAAACGAACCTGTGAGTAATACAGCTCCTATGTATTGTGCGATTATAGCTCCAATATCTAGATTACCTGCAGATAATAGTGATATTGGCAAACCAATTGTTATTATTATTCCAATACTAGAAAAGATTAAACCGGCAAGAAATTTTGAAAACACTATATGCCATCCAACAATCGGATGAGTCAATAAAATTTCCAGCGTTCCATCTCTTTGTTCTTCGGCGAGCAAACGCATAGTTGTAGCTGAAACTAAAATAGAAAGGAACCATGGCATAATTTGAAATAATGGTATGAGCGAGGCTTCTCCAATATTTAATGCGTTTCTGAAAAAGAAGTAACTAGTAGAAACGACAAATATTACCAACAAAACAAATCCGGTTGGCTGGTCGAAATATGATTTAATATCTTTTTTTACAAGCTGTATGATTGAATTCATTTTGGATAATTATTTGTGTTAATTACATATTATTGGTTATTCAAGATTGTTTTGTTCTGAAGTCAAGGAATAAAACATGTCCTGTAAACGCGTGACTATCTGGTGAAGTTCCCATAAGGTCCAGTTTTGATTTTTACATAGGTCAAACAATATAGGTCTTATATCATCTTCTCCTTGGTATCTTATTCTGAATTTTTCTTGTTTTCCTGAGTTAGAAATTCGGGTTATTTCTTTTACATTTTTTATTTTGGAGAGTTCTTTTTCTATATTAGTACCACTGATCTCTACTTCGACTTCTTTTGTTTCTAAAGAAGTGTTTTGCAATTCTGATATTGTTCCATTTGCTACTAAATTTCCTCTGCTTATTATCAATATGCGATCACAAGTTTCTTCAACTTCTTGAAGAACGTGCGTACTTAGCAGAACGGTTCTATCCGTACTTAATGATCTTATTAATTCCCTTATCGGTACTCTTTGGTTTGGATCTAGGCCTTCTGTTGGTTCATCCATGATCAATATGGATGGTTCGTGTAATAAAGCAGCTGCAAGTCCCACCCTTTGTTTGTAACCTTTTGAGCATTGATTCACTTGATTGTAGTAGACTCTTTGTAATCCTGTTTCCTCAACCGCATTAGATATATTGCTGTTTAATTTAGATTTATCTAATTTACGGATTTTACCGATTAATTCGAGATATTCTTTTACTATCATATCTCCGTATAGAGGATTGTTTTCAGGGAGATAACCTATTTTGCTTCTTGCCTCAACGTCATTTGTTAAATTATTTATTCCTTCAATAAATATTTCCCCATTGTCCGGTGTGTAGAACGATGTCAGCATTCGCATTGTAGTGGTTTTGCCTGAACCATTAGGTCCAAGGAAGCCTACTACTTCCCCTTTAGGTACCGCAAAGGAAACGTTGTTAACCGCCACGTTCAAATCAAAGGTTTTAGTGATTCCGTGTACCGATATTGCTTCTGTTATATTATTGTTCATTTATATACAAATTTTAATTTTCTATTAATCAAATAGTAGATATGCCGAATTGATATTGTCAATCATTAATTAGTATTGATAAAAATGATTTGTTGCGTGAATTGAACTACAGTTTCAATTAGAATTATTATTTAATGCAAATATTAATATAGGTAAAGTTGCACATATTATTATCAGCCATAAAATTAGTCTTGGGTATAATTGCATAATTTATCAAATAGTTAACATATGGATTTTAACATTTGTGAGGTCGGATATAAATTAACTTATGTATTATAAATTGGTAGCTTTTGATATCGACGGAACTATAAGAAGTATGCAAGATCCAGTCTCAGATAAAAACACCTCTGTGATTAATCGCTTAATAGATAGTGGAATAATAGTTACTGTTGCTACAGGACGTATGTTTTTATCTGCTTCTTTGGCTCTTAAAGGTTTGAATATTATTCACCCTATTATTTCTTACCAAGGAGCACATATTGCAGATATTAATACGGGAAATGTTTTGTGGCATATGCCCCTTACGAAAGAGTTAGCGAGATATTCTTTGGGTTTATTAGAAAATTATGATGTCCAGTCGGTTTTTTATCACGAGGGAGAAATTTATGTGGATAAGTTAACTGATTGGGCTAGGGGTTATTCCGAACGGAATTCCGGGAAAGTTAATCTTGTAAAAAATCTATATGGAATTACCGATTTATGTCCTACTCGTATCGTTGCTGTGGGAGATGAAAAAACTATTGCTGTACTCGAAAATGATTTGAAATCAGAAAATGAGTCTACTTTACATATTACTCGCTCACTACCTAATTTCTGTGAAATTTTACATCCTTTCGCAGGCAAGCATAAAGCTTTAGAGTGGTTAGCAAAACATTATGGCGTTTCAAGAGAGCAAACCATAGCTTTTGGAAATGGATATAATGATGTTGATATGTTGAAATGGGCTGGTATGGGAATAGGAGTTAAAGATTCAGTTAAAGAAATAATTGAAGTGAGCGACAGGGTTTCTTTATCCATGCAGGAAAATGGACCTGCGATTATGTTGGAGGAACTTATAACAGGAGGGTTTTTTGGGAAAAACAAGTAGTCCTAAAATCGTTGTTTTAGGAGGGTTGAATATCAATTTGATTGCAGTAGGCGAAAGAATGTCTGAACTGGGAGAGACGTTGCGTGGCGAAAATTTTTATTCTGCTCCTGGTGGTAAGGGAGCGAATCAAGCTGTAGGATGTTCAAGGCTTGGTGCTGAAGTTACGATGGTTGGAAGAGTCGGTGATGATATTTTTGGCGATGAACTATTAGTGAAGCTTAGTAATGAGAATGTTCAGATAGAAAACGTGTCAATTGATGATGTGTCATCTACCGGAGTTGCAGTAATTTTTCTTGATAAAATACGGCAAAACAGAATAATAGCAGTGTATGGAGCAAATGCTAAATGTAATGAAGAAGAAATAAATTGTGTTAGCAGAATAATAGAAGATTCTGATTGTTTGATGTTGCAACAAGAAATTCCTTTGGATACATCTATTAAGGCAGCTAAAATAGCGAGGGAAAAAGGTAAACTTGTTGTCTGGGATCCTGCTCCTGCTATGGAATTGCCAGATGAAGCTTATCGATTTGCTCAAATAATGGTTCCTAACCAAATTGAGGCTGAATATTTAACTGGTATAGAAGTGGTAGATATTGAATCTGCAGAAATAGCTGCGAATAAGATTCTTGATAAGGGAGTTGAATCAGTTGTAATTAAAATGGGTTCAGATGGTGCATATTTTTCTACAGGGCGTAATAAGGGTTATATTCCAGCTTTTGATGTTAATGCCAAAGATACGGTGGCAGCTGGTGATGCTTTTGGTGCTGGTTTTGCAGTTTCATATTCTGAATCAAATGATTTTGAAAAATCTGTAAAATTTGGAGTTGCATCCGGAAGTTTATCAGTTACTTTGGAAGGAGCAATGGATTCGATGCCATACCTAAAATCGGTCGTAGAATTGCTAGAAAATAGTTAATAAACTAACAACATATCTAATTAAAAGGAATTCCTAGTGAAACGTAAAATAATAGCTGGAGACCAGTATATAGAAGCTGAATTGCCTGAAAATACTCGAGAAATAAACCCACCTGATCCTTTGCCTAAAATTGCAGATATCCGAGAAAAATTAGATTATGCTTTAAACAATCCTATTGCTCATCAACCGTTGTCTAAAATAGTTAGTGCCTCTTCAAAAGTAGTTATTGCTTTTGATGATGCTTCGGGTTCTTATTTTGAGACTAGCTCCCCAGATTTTCGTAGAGTTGCAATTGAATATATATTTGAACAATTAAAAAAAATCGGTGTTAAAGACACTAATGTGACTTTGCTTTGTGCCCAGGGATTGCATAGAAAATTAACCAGGATTGAGATGGAAACTTTTCTAGGACGTAAGTTGGTGATGCAATTTGGATATAATCGTTTATATTGTCATGATGCAGAAGATCCCGAGCAGTTAATTCACTTAGGATTTACGGATAGAGGATTCGATGTGGAAGTAAATAAAGCGATAGTTGAAGCAGATCAGTTTATATATTTAAATTCTATGTGGGCGCCATTTAATGGTGGTTGGAAATCCACCGCAGTAGGTCTTGGTACATTTAAAAGCATAAGACATCATCATAGACCATGGCCATCATCAACTGGTCAATCAGTGGATGATCCAAAGAATTCTTCTTTCAAAAAATTAGTTTGGGAACAAGGTTCTATTATCCAAAAGCATTTAGAAAAAACAGGTAAAAGAATATTGGCTATTGAAACAGTATATGACAATAAAGAAACGGATAAAGACTTGATAGCTATTAATGCGGGACATCCTACAGAGGTTCATAAATTTACTCTTGCTGAAATTGAGAAACAACTAATAGTCGATGTTAAAGGACAATCTGATATATTGCTTGCTGGTATATCTAATAGAGAATGTTATTCGAAATTTTCGGTTATAAATCCTATTTTGATATCAAATGCTGCTATGGCTGGTACGGTGATGCAATTTCAAAATATGCCGGTTGTAAAAAAGGGCGGTATTGCTATTTTAGTACATCCTTTTGAAGCTAAATTTGATACAAGCAAATTTGCTCCATATGTTGAATTTTATAATAATTTGTTGACAGAGAGCTTGGACCCGTACGAAATTTGGGAAAATCATGTAGAAGATTTTGCACATAGGCCTGAATTTATACATGGATATCGACATTCATATGCTTACCACGGAGCTCACCCATTTTTTATGTGGAATAGTACATCGGTTCCAAAATCATACTTGTCGGATATATATTTTGCAGGTGTAAAAGATTTTGATTCTGTTAAACGTTGTGGTTTCAAACCATTTAGTACTGTAGAGAAGGCATTAAAAGCGGCAGAATTTCAATTGGGCAAACAGCCGTCAATTACTTTATTAAATAGACCACCAACTTTTATTCCAAGGGTGAATTGATATTGCTTTACTGTAACTTTGTAGAGTTAAGCGTATCTATTTTTGCTTCTAGTTCAGTAAGTTGATCGTATTGTTCATTTATCAGGGAGTAACATCTTTTAACATAAAGATCAGCTAGTTCGTGTGATTGTTTGTCTCCTGACTTTATAGCCGAAATCAATTTTTCTACATTGTGATTAGGTGGAAAGTGAGTAGATAATATGGTTAATTCGTTCTCTGAATCTTTGATGGCGGATTCGTCTTTGCCTTCCACACCAAACCTTAATTTACCCACCAATCTGGTAAGTTCGCTTAATTTATCATCAGGGGACATTAACTGGTAAAGTACGTCGTTGATTGGAGTACCAGAATCTGATTCCGACTGGTCTTTATTTGTTTCAATTGCAGTTGTATTATATAGACTTGTATATTTGCCAACCAAGTCGTTTATTTTTTCCATGCATTCAGTAGGGTTAGTCAAATTAATTTCGCCACCGTATAAAAGGTCGTCTTTACGCAGATCCGCAAGATTGTTTATCGCATTTTCATTTTGCATTTCTTCAGGTATTGGAGGAAAAGCAAATGCAGATAAATTTTGTTCATCCATATTACCGACTTGGCTCATTAAAAATGGAGGAACATATTTTGATATCTCAACTGATATTGGAAGTACGACTATGTAAGTCGCTGCTACCATATCATTGTCAAGGTTGCTGCGAAAATAAATTAGTGCATGACCCTTGGGATTTAGACTGTCGCCTTTTTCGAATATTAAATCCATAATTATGTTCATTATAAACCAAAACCGCCTTTTTGGGGACGAAAAATTAGTTTAATTGCGTTAAGCTACGAAGAGCGTGGCAACTCTTGGGTTTAAATGGATTGTAAGCAAAAATTGGTTCGGATAATTGATTTATAAAAATATAATCAGACCTTTATTATTTAGTTTAAATCCTGAAAAAGCACATAAGCTATATGAGCTATTTGTGGAATATTTGCCTTTTGTGTTTTTACCCCTAAGAAATAGACCTGCAAAAAATCCTGCAATCAAAAAAAGGGTTTCAGGGATAAATGTTCCTAATAGAGTGGGTTTAGCAGCAGGGTTTGATAAGGATGGTAAAATATTTCATTCTGTAGGGTCGTTTGGATTTGGGTATGTTATTGTAGGAACAGTGACATTGGACGCAAAGGAAGGGAATCCTAAACCACGATTCAGAAGATTATCCCAATACCAAGCTTTAGTAAATTCTATGGGTTTTCCTAATGATGGAGTAGATAAGGTAGTACAAAGGATTCGTTCACATAGCTCGAAGTTACCAGATACTGCAGTAGTAGTCAGTATTTCTGGTGTCACTGTGAATGACATATGTGAATGCTTGAAATTAGTAGAACCGGTTTGTGATGCTGTCGAATTAAATCTTAGTTCGCCTAATACTATGGGTATTAAAGTTTTTCACCAAAAAGACAATTTTTATAAATTACTTGAAGAATTAAATCAATTGAGAACAAAGCCTCTTTGGGTCAAATTACCTTCTTATGGCAATGTTGAAGTAAAGGGTCTTCATGGAGAGGCCTATGATAAGTCAAAGGAATTAGTACTTGATTTAGCAAGATTTAGTGTTGAATTTGAAGTTGATGCTTTAACTGTGGGAAACAGCCGTTCTATAAAAGATTCACATATGGCTACAGGTTTTGGCGGACTTAGTGGGAAATTATTGATTGAAGATACCATTGTAATGATTAAAGATATAAGAAAACAGTTTGGAGATTTAATTCCCGTGAATGGTTGCGGTGGGATATTTAATGCGGGTGATGCTGAAAGGGTTATAAAAGCGGGTGCTACAACTGTTCAAATCTATAGCGGGTTAATATATGAAGGACCTGGAGTGGCAAAACGTATTTCTAAATCTATAGGTTAAGTAGTGTTGTTATGGATAATATTAATCAAATAAAAATGATGCCAGAAGATGTTTCAGCTAAGATAGCTGCTGGTGAGGTTATTGAAAATCCTGCGTCTGTAATTAAGGAATTGGTAGAAAATTCGATAGATGCCAATTCAAAACAAATTGTTGTTGAGATAGTAGACGGAGGAACCAAATTTATGAAGGTGTCTGATGATGGGGTAGGTATTTCAAAAAATCAAGTAGGACTTGCTTTTCAAAGGTTTGCAACTAGCAAAATTATTGATTGGGAAAATTTTGATAATATAGCAACTCTCGGTTTTAGAGGAGAAGCTTTACCGAGCATATCTTCTGTGGCTGAAGTGGACATGATGACGAAAACAAAAGGAGAGGAATTCGGTGTCAAATTCCAAATAAAAAATGGAGTTGTAGAGAATAAAAATGCTGTTGGTTTAAGTATTGGCACCAGTATAGAAGTTAGAAATTTATTTGCGGAATTGCCTGCAAGAAGAAAGTTTTTGAAAGGGATATCTACTGAATCGTCTAGGATTTCTGTGGTTTTAAACAACTATGCTTTAGCTTATCCATCGATTAAATTTCGATTTATATCAAATGGCAAACAAATTTTTGCTACTAATGGTTCAGGTGACCTTAGAGAAGTAGTTTTAACTTTGCTGGGGTTAAAAGTTGCAGAATCAATGCTTGAAGTTGAACCTCAATCGATTGAAAATGCAAGTGGGATTAAAGTAACAGGTTTAATTGGATCCGCCGAAATACATCGTAAGACCAGAAAAAACATGTATGTTTTTGTAAATGGAAGGTGGATAAATAATAGGGCTTTCTCTTATACGCTCCAGCAGGCATATAAAGGATTTTTGCCGGATGGGGTTTTTCCGGTAATGATAATAAATATTTCAGTGCCTTTTGATAAAGTAGATGTGAACGTACATCCATCAAAAAAAGAGGTTAGATTTGTAGCAGAAAAAGATATCACAGGATTAGTACAAAAAATTATCAGAGATGTACTTGTAAACAGAAATCCAGTACCGATAATAAATAGTTATAGCGGAGGTAATCAGAAATTTCCTGTAGCAGGATTTACCAAGAAATATCCGTCATCGTTCGACAAAAATACTGTCTTATCATCTAGTGATACCGAGTTTAATAGTACAAGTTTGTTTGAAGGTGATCCTCTTTTCCAAGAAGAGATTTACAAAGGAAGTATCAGGAAGCTACTCCCGATTTTAAGACCTATAGGACAGATGAATCTGACGTATGTTATTTCTGAAGGTCCAGATGGATTATATTTGATTGATCAACATGCAGCCCATGAAAGAGTTTTATATGAAAAAGTTAAAAAAGGCGATCATGAAGATATCAAAACATCCCAAATTCTAATTGAACCTTTGGTCATGGACTTAAGTGTTGAGCAGTCTAGAATCATTGAGCTTTTTAAAAATGAATTTATTGAATATGGGTTTGATTTTGAGCCTTTTGGTCCTGGCAAACATGTTTTGAGATCTATACCGAAAATGTTTTTAAACAAGTCAAATGAGAGAGCTGTTTCAGAATTGATCAATGATATTGATGAAGAAACAGGTATGGCTGAAATTAAAGATAAATTTGCTGCGACGATAGCATGTCACTTTTCAATTAGAGCAGGTAAAAATTTGGTAGAACAAGAGATAACATCTTTGATACAAGAATTAGAAGATTGTGATGATCCAAATATGTGTCCGCATGGAAGGCCAACAATGTTGAAATTAGGTTTGAATCGGATTGAAAGTCATTTCGGGAGAACTTAAACTAGTTGTGAAACCCGTCGCACACTTTGGGGTATGTAAATTAATTTTATATTATGCTCATTATTGAGAAGTATAAAATTAATTAATTTGTGCGACGGGCTTCTTCGAAAGTGAATCAACTTAAATAATTCTAAAACAGAACAGATGTTCTGTCAAGTAATGTAAATGTTGAAAGTTTTGCACTCATCGGTTTTGCTCGCTATAATTTTGTTCGTAAGTTGATCTTAATACATGCCTATTTAAAATTGGGAGGGGCAATTGGCTATTGTACCGATATACGAGTTTCCGCATGAGGTTCTGAGAAGAAAAGCTCGTAAAGTGAAAAAATTCGACGATTCTATTAACAGAATAGCTGAAGATTTAGTCGACACTATGCAAAACGCTCAAGGTGTTGGATTGGCGGCTAATCAAATAGGAATATTGAAAAGGATTATAGCCATACAGCTTCCAGAAGAAGATCCGAGAGTTTATATAAATCCTGAAATCATAGAGAAAGAAGGGGAAAGAGAAGTTACTGAAGCATGTTTAAGTGTACCTGGCTATACTGGAATTATAACTCGATCTATTTGGGTTAAAGCTAAGGCGTGGGACAGAGAATGGAAAAATGTTCGGGTAAAAGCAGAAGGATTGTTAGCGCAAGCTTTAGAACATGAAATAGATCATTTGAATGGGATATTGTATATGGACCATTTAAATGAACATCAAAAATTGCAAAAAATTGAACCCGAAATTAATACAGAAGAAATTCAAGAAGAGGATTAGAATCTGACTTTTTTGTTTATGGATATTTCTAATCAAAAGTTCAATATGGGGAAAATAATTGAGATAAATTCTCTGATTGGGTCAATATGTGAAAAGTTAAATGTTG
>CAZYCG010000029.1:0-16753 GCA_964645865.1 uncultured Dehalococcoidia bacterium
ATTTCTATTACTGGATTGCTAAGCAATTTGTCACACATATCATTTACTTTATCTTTAGCAGATTTTTCAGTTTCAGATTCGACCGTTAACTCAATATATTTACCAACACGTACATCCAACACTTGTTCAAATCCCATATCAATTAAACCTTGTCTTACTGTACTTCCTTGTGGGTCATTAACAGACGGTTTAAGAGAAACAAAAATCCTTGCTTTGTAAAGCATCCTTACTCCTAGTAATAAACCTAGCGCATATTTGGAGCGTTCCACTCGGGAGCATTCCTAGAATTAACATGCGTTTGAATAAACAACTCTATTCGCTCTTTATCAAATACATCAAACACATCCAAATATTCCCAAGCAGTCAAAGCAATCTTATTGTCCATGTTTGGATATGGCGATAGTAAAACTTTTTGCTTTGTACCAACTACTTCAGACAAAGATTCGATTAAATCCGAACAACCATCTGGGCAATTGTAATGAATTCCAACTCCTCCATGCTCCAAATTGTGAACTAAAACTTCATCTGAAATAGGCGTATTGTAAACTCGCCACGCTACAGGTGATTGTTTTTCAGGGATATCTAAGTTAATTCCAGAGTAATGATATCCAGAAGTAGCTGGTTTACTAGTATACTCATCAGGTAAAGTTTCTCCAGGTTCAAAATGTAATCCAGCAGCTCCGCCCTTTACTCCTTCTTGCTTAATACCTATAGTTTGACCTTGTTCATCAACTGCAGGAGATGAATCACCACTGAAATCCAAAGGTAAACTTCCTGCAAATAACGAAGCAATTAGTAAAAATGCTATTCCTCCAACACCCAGATATATAAAATAATTCCTAGTGCGCTTCTTCCGTTGTTGTCTTAAACGGCGATCAGCTCTGATTTGACTAGAAGATTTTTTCTTTTTGCTAACATCTTGAGAATTATTTACCATTGTAGATTCCCTTAACCATAAATTATCTTAATGTCTGTCCTGTCAACTTAGTAAAAGCCTCCGTGTACCTATCACGAGTTATCGTTACTACGTCATCAGGAAGTTCTGGTGCAGGAGGATTATGATCCCATCCCTGGGAATTTAACCAATCTCTTACATATTGTTTATCAAAATTCGGCTGAGATTTGCCAGGTTCATATCCAATCGTATCCCAAAACCTACTTGAATCTGGTGTTAATAATTCGTCGATCAAACATAATTCATCATTAATAAATCCAAATTCCATCTTAGTATCGGCAATAATAATACCAGTACCCAATGCAAAATCATGGGCATAATTATAAATATCTATGGACAATTCAGTTAGTTTATCTGCAGTTTCACTTCCAACCAAATCAACAACTTCTTCCATAGTCATATTTTCATCATGACCTTCATCAGCTTTGGTAGTCGGTGTAAAAAGAGGCTCCGGGAATTTATCACCTTCTTTTAGACCTTCTGGCATAGAAATCCCAGATACTTTGCCTGTAGATTTATATTCCGACCAAGCGGATCCAGTTATGTAACCACGGACGATGCACTCAACGTCAACTCGATTAGCTTTTTTCACAATCATTGACCTAGTGGCAAGACCATGTTCCAAATTAAGCTCATTATTATCTAAACCCAATTGTATAAAATGATTATTGACTATGTGCTCAGTTTTGCCAAACCAAAAAGATGATATTTGATTCAAAACAGAACCTTTCCCAGGAACAACACTAGGTAAAACAACATCGTAAGCAGAAATCCTGTCTGTTGATACCATTAAAAATTTATTATCCCCAATATCATGGGTATCGCGTACTTTACCTCTATATATCAAATTTGGATATGATGATTCACGAATAGCTTCCATTCAAATATGCTCCTTCAACAAATTTTTCACTAAAGAAATATAACATTTATCATGCAACTGTTTAAAATCCTAACCTATCAAATATTTCATCTAAATGTACCAAATATTGGTTATGATCGAATAAAGTATCAATATCCGATGAAGACAGGACTTTATTTACATCTATGTTAGTACTTACCAAATCCTGAAAATCAACATTTTCATCTACTGATTTCAAAGCTAACGTTTGCACAATCTTATAAGCGTTTTCTCTAGACATACCTGAATCAACAAGATTCAGCATTACTTTTTGAGAGAAAAAAACACTTTTACCCGATTTCAAATTTTGTTCCATCCTATCTGAGTAAACTGTCATCCCTTCTATAACTCTAATAAATATTGATATCATATAGTCTAAAGCTAAACACGTATCTGGAAATATAATTCGCTCGGCGGAAGAATGACTTATATCTCTTTCTCCCCAAAGAGCTACGTTCTCTAATGAAGTTAAGGCATGGCCTCTAATTAGTCTAGCTAGCCCGCATATTCTTTCAGATAGCTCAGGATTTCTTTTATGAGGCATTGAGGAAGAACCGGTTTGACCTTGTCCAAAAGGTTCTTCAACTTCTCTTATTTCAGTCCTCTGCAAACCTCTTATTTCAGTTGCAAATTTCTCTAAAGAAGATGCTATAAGAGCTAGTGTTGTAATAAATTCCGCATGGTTATCACGTTGCAAAACTTGGTTTGAAACAGGCGCAGGTTTTAAACCTAAATAAGTACATACCTTATCTTCAACTTTAGGAGGAACTGTTGCAAATGTACCAACTGGACCAGACAATTTACCATAACTAATGGATTGTATTGATAATTCCAGTCTTTGTTTGTTTCTTCTCATTTCATCCCACCAAAGAGCAAGTTTTAATCCAAATGTAATGGGTTCTGCATGAACCCCATGAGTTCGACCCATCATAATGGTGTTTTTATACTGAATAGCCTTAGTTTTTAATATGGCCAACATTTTATCAATTTCTCTATTCAATAAATTGCTTGCCTCTAAAAGTTGTAAACTAGTCGCTGTGTCCCAAACATCACTAGTGGTTAAACCTTTATGTATCCACCTTCCTTCGGGACCAATTGATTCAGTTATAGATTTTAAAAATGCTGTCATATCATGTTTAGTAACATTTAGAACTTCGTTAAGCCTGTCAATGTTGTAATTAGCTGACCTAAGTTTAGACATATCATCCTCAGGAATTTCCCCTAATTGAGTCCATGCCTCACAAGCAGCCAATTCTACTTTCAACCATTTATCGTACTTATTTTCATCCGACCAAATTTTTTTCATCTCTGGGCGAGAGTATCTATCTATCATGATTACTAAACCTTATATCCATATTTATAAATCCAACTAAAACTCCAACATTTATGATTTCAGTGAATCTCTATATTTTTTATAATTATCAGCATACTTTTGATATTTTAAGCCTAAAATTTGAGTTGCTAGGAAAGCTGCATTCCTCGCTCCCCAGGAACCTATAGCTACGCAGGCAACCGGAACTCCTGGTGGCATTTGGGCGATTGAATATAAAGAATCCAAACCATTCAATTCACTTGATGTCAAAGGTATTCCTATCACAGGTATCGTAGACCAAGCAGCCAAAGTCCCGGGTAACGCAGCTGATCCCCCAGCAGCACCGATTAATACTTCCACACCTTTTGATGGTGCTGATTCAACATATTGTTTTACCTTTGCAGGATCTCTATGAGCTGAAGCTACAATTACTTCATATTCCACTCCCATATCATCTAGGACTTCTTTTGTACCTGATATCTCATCAAGATCATTTTTACTTCCCAATACTATCCCTACTGATGGCATATTTGTTTATCTCCTTAATTATTTATAATTCAAATGTTTAAACGACTCGATTTATTTTAATTGTTAATTGATTAATTTAGTAATGCTATATCGTGCCTAAAAGTTGCGCCATTGAAGTTAATCCTTGATATATTTCTGTAAACATTATCTCTAGCTATATTCACGTCTTTATCTTTAGATACCACCGTAATCACTCTGCCACCAGAGGTTTGTAAAAGATTTTCGTTCTCAGCCATCTTTAGCGTCGTACCAGCATGAAACACTTGCACGTTATCGTCCAATAAATCAATCCCTTTTATTTCGTGACCTACCTCATATTTTTCAGGATACCCTTTGGATACTATAACAACTCCCACCGAAGACCTACAATTCCAAATTACAGACTGAGGTTTTATTGTTTCTGCAACAACATCATTAATCACATCTATTAAATCATTCTCGATTCTAGGAATGATAATCTGGGCCTCTGGGTCACCAAATCTGCAATTGAATTCTAGAACCTTTAACCCATCTTGAGTTTTTATTAAACCTGCATACAAAACACCTTTATATGGTGTTCCTCTGTTTTTCAATTCATCAACCACCGGCTGCATAACATTATCCATAACCCAGTTTTCAATGTTTTTGTTCCAAAGTATGGACTCAGGAGGACTATATCCACCCATGCCACCGGTATTCGGACCTCTATTACCGTCATGTAGTTTTTTATAGTCACATGCCGCAGTAAGAGCAGAAACACTAGACCCATCAACAAAACCGAAAACACTAATTTCTCTACCTAAAAGAAATTGTTCCACAATTACTTTTTCACTGGCACTACCAAAAGTTTTATCAACTAGATGCGATCTTAATAGCAATGATGCTTCATCAAAAGTATCCGCAATTGCAACACCTTTACCAGCAGCAAGACCATCGGCTTTAATAACATACGGAGGACCAAATCCAAAGGTGCCTTTGTCAACTTGATTATAATCTTCTACAACACAAAAATCTGCTGTAGGCACACCAATTTTTACCATTAGGTTCTTTGCAAATAATTTACTACTTTCTATTTGAGCTGCAGATTTAGTCGGTCCAAAAATGTTTAAATTGTTTGCTTCAAAAACATCTACAATTCCGAGTGATAATGGTATTTCTGGTCCAACTACAGTTAAATCAATATCATTTGATTTAGCAAAACTCAGTAACCCTGAAACGTCGTCGCTGTTAATTGATAAATTAACTGCACATTCGCTCGTACCTCCATTGCCTGGAGCTACAAAAACTTCATTAACCTTATTACTGCTATTTAAGTTTTCACATAAAACATGTTCGCGAGCTCCATTTCCAATTACCAGCACATTCATTGATTTTTGTTCCTGCGAACTAATTTACCGGAAATTGGATTAACAACATAATCACCGGCGTTTTTGGAATTATTTTTTGAAGATACATCATGACATGCATTATCACCTTGTTCTCCTAACACCAAAATAGTTCCCAAAGCAACGTAGGCTACATCAACAATCTCTTCAACTGCATTTGGCAATTCTATTCTATTAAGAGCCCTAGAATGTTCACCTACCTCTTCCATCAAAAACGAGAGTCTACGTCTTAATGTTTCTAATACAAGTTCTTTATTATTAGAATCATGTATTCTATCTAACTCTGGAACTTCAAATTTATCATGAAAATTAAATACGCTTTCAGCTAGTTCGGATATTGCGCCAACATATTTTTCTTTACGTAATTTTACCAATGTTTTACCCTCATCCAATTAAATAATGTCGTGTAAGGACTGATTTTAAAGGATTTAAAAATGTTTGTATCGATACCATTTGATTTTTTTATGATGTTTATCAAAAAGGTATTTAAAAAAAACTGAAATAGCAGAGTTATCATGCCAACAAAAAGGAACAAATATCCTAAAGGAATAAGGTGGAACGGCTCAACCAACATTCCATCAATATCAACATGTGAACCAATCCCTTTATAAAGGATAAAAAATAGTCCACTTAAAATGAAACAAGCAATTGAAACCTTATTTGGCAGATATTTTGCAACCTTTATTCCCACTCAATAGTTCCGGGTGGTTTACTAGTTATGTCATAAACAACTCTATTTACCTCTGGAACTTCATTAGTAATTCTAGTCGATATAGTTCCCAATACTTCTTGAGGTAGTTTTGCCCAATCAGCAGTCATAGCTTCTTCACTGTTAACAGCTCTTATTCCAATAACATATCCATAAGTTCGATAATCACCGCTTACCCCTACAGAATGTATATTGGTCAATACCGCGAAACTTTGCCATAATTTAGAGTACAAATCATGAGATTTAATTTCATCCATAACAACCCAATCCGCTTCGCGCAATATATCTAATTTTTGTGGAGTCACCTCTCCAATTATACGGATAGCTAAACCAGGACCCGGAAAAGGTTGTCTGTTAACCACTTCGTCAGGCATTCCCAATGCTCTACCAACCTCTCTTACTTCATCTTTAAACAAAAATCTTATCGGCTCAAGTAAATCTAAATCCATGTCTTTGGGTAAGCCACCAACATTATGATGGGTTTTTATTTTTGCAGAAACACTATCATCTGAAGATTCACTCTCAATAACGTCAGGATAAGTTGTACCCTGAACCAAAAATTGAACTTGGCCTAATTTTCTAGCTTCCCGTTCAAACACTCTAATAAATTCTTCTCCAACTCCAATACGTTTTTCTTCAGGGTCAATAACCCCACGTAATCGATTCAAAAACCTTTCGCTTTCATCAACAGCAACTATATTTGCCTTCATTGTTCTGGAAAATGTAGCTATAAGCCGTTCAGGTTCTTCACGACGCATCAACCCGTTATCTACAAATATGCATGTTAATTGATCACCTACAGCTCTGTGTACAAGAGTTGCAGCAACTGCAGAATCTACTCCTCCTGACAAAGCACATATCACTTTACCATTACCGACTTTGGATTTGATATCATCTATAGCATGCAAAATAAAATTACTAGCAGTCCACAAATTACTGCACCCACAAATTTCATGTATGAAATTCTTGATTATTTTTTGTCCCTCTAAGGTATGTTTGACCTCAGGGTGAAACTGAATCCCATACATTTGTTTAGCTGAACCAACAGCAGCGACATTAGTATTATCTGTTGATGCCAATATCTCAAATTCACTAGGAATTTCAACTACTTGATCACCATGGCTCATCCAAACATTAGAGGTGATTGGTACATTTGAAAATAATTTGCTATTGGTATCAACAGATAAAGTTGCATGCCCATATTCTTGTTTATCGGATGATTGAACCACTCCACCCATTTGGCTTATTAGGAGTTGCATACCATAGCAAATCCCCAATATAGGTAATCCAGATTCATAAACCCAGGGTTGAGCCTTAGGTGAATCTTTATCATAAACGCTTGCAGGTCCTCCTGACATAATTATCCCTTTAGGGTTTAATGCTTTCACGGATTCCCATGTTGCTTTATGTGAAATAATCTCACAATACACTCTAGATTCTCTAATTGACCTAGCAATTAAACGACTGTATTGAGAGCCGAAATCAATAACAAGTATGGATTCTTTTTGTCCTGAATATCTGTTATTAGTCAAATTATTAGATGTCTCAAATACGTTAAAAATTTGAAGATGAATTCCACCAGTTAAGGGAAACATATTGTTATCAAATCCCATATAACTTGTAGAGACTCAAGGTTACAACTATAGTATATTGTGGTCAAGCGTAATGGAAAAGATTGTTACATATAAAAACGAACCTAATGAAAGAGAACATGCTATAAATAAAGCGGTTAGCATTTTGGATAGCGGGGGAGTTGTGAGTTTACCAACTGACACTTTATATGCCTTGTCCGCATCTATAATCAACCAAGAAGCTGTGAATAGGGTATTTGATATAAAAAATCGTGACCCACGTAAACCTCTACCAATTTTCACACACAATAAATCAGATGTATTCAAATGGTCAAAAAATTTATCCAAGCATGCGTGTGCTTTGCTTGAAGCTTTTGCGCCAGGACCTTTAACCCTAGTAGTTGAAAAAAGTGACTTAGTTCCAAGTACATTATTTACTTCAACAAAATCTATTGCTATACGAGTACCAAAAAGCAAACTAGTCCAAAAAATAATAAGTAGATTAGGCTATCCGATCACAGGAACAAGTGCTAACCATTCAGGAGCATCTGATCCTGTATCAGCAAAATCCGTTATAGAAAGTATTGGTAATGACATTGACTTGATAATAGACGCTGGTAAAACTGAAGGAGGTATCGGATCCACAATAGTTGATGTAACAAACGATAACGTCCGTATTTTGAGAGAAGGGGCAATAAGTAGCTATCATATACAACAAGTCTGTAAAATAACATTAAATCCACCAAATAAATAAAATGTTAATAGATTCTTATATAGAAAAAATAAATTCCTCTATAAATACAATCCTTCAAAAAAATAGGGGAGCAAATGCAAGTGGTTTGTACGAGATGATGTCACATCATATTAGTGTAGACGCTAATACACTTGATAGAAATCTAACTAATGAATTTAATAGCTTTGGAATACTATGTTTGATGAGTTGCGATGCTACTGGTGGTAATTGGGAAAAAGCTATACCTGGTGCAATGGCGATAACTCTTCTGAATGGATTCTTAGAAATCCATGATGATGTAGCCCACGGTAATCCAAATCGAGAATCAAAAGAATCGGTCTGGTGGAAATGGGGACCTGCTCAGGCTATAAATGCTGGAGATGCTATGCATTCGATGGCTCGCCTGGCAATTTTTGAACTTAGAAATTCTGGTGTCCCTGATGATATAACTTTCGAAATACTTTCAACAATTGATAACGCGTGTTTGAAATTGTGTGAATCGAAATTTTATGAATTAGATGCTATCGAAAAACTTAATATAAATGTGGAAACATACCTGAAAAATAAAAGAAGTCATAGTAGTTATCTATATGAATGCGGTATGTTAATTGGCTCAATAATAGCAGGCACATCTGACGAAATTAAATTTAATCTTTCACAAGCAGGTTTAGAACTAGGCACCGCTACAACTATATACAATGAAATAAAACTTTTTTGGAACACTGAAAAACAATCTGACCAAATGGTTAGTGAATTATTAAATAAAAAGAAAGTACTTCCAGTAATTGCAGCTTTCTCTACGGATAACGCAAATCTGAAAAGAAGATTGGGTGAAATATATTTAAAAAGAGTGTTGGAGCCAAAAGATATTGTGTCAATAAAATCTTTATTAGATGAAGAAAACACACAAGATTATTGTGAAAAACTGTTATCTATTCATATAAGCAAATATAATAATCTTATAGATAATTGTCACCTGCCAGAATCATTCTCAGAAATATTCAAACAAATTATTAAGACACTCACAGATGAAAAATACTTTTGATACCAAATCAGTTCTAGATATAGACATAGATAATAAAATCGTTATTTGCAGAGTAGATTACAATGTACCATTTAATCCTTCAAATGGAGAAATATCCGATGATAGTAGAATCATTGAATCTTTGCCCACAATCAATCATTTACTGAAACACAACTGCCGAATAGTACTATGTTCTCATTTAGGCAGACCTAAAGGACAAATATCAGATGAACTTAAAATGGAGAAAATCTACGAAAGAGTGCGTTATATTCTCAACTCTAATGTTAAATTATCAACAGATTCTATCGGACCAACCTCTATAGAATTAGTAGAAAATTTGCGACCTAAAGAAATACTTCTACTAGAAAATTTGAGATTCCATAAAGAGGAAGAATCTAATGACCTAGATTTTGCAAAACAGTTAGCTTCTTTTGGTGAATTATATGTTAATGACGCTTTCGGTGTTTCTCACAGATCTAACGCATCTGTAGATGCTATAACGAATTTCTTACCTTCTTATGCAGGATTATTGATGCAAAAAGAAATAAACATGCTCAATCAAATTATAAATTTACCCGAATTACCTTTTACCGTGATATTAGGAGGATCCAAAGTATCAGATAAAATTTCAGTTATAGAAAACTTGAAACGAAAAGCTAATACTTTCGTTATTGGAGGAGGCATGGCAGCGACTTTTATTTATGCTTCCGGATATAACACAGGTAAATCCATGATAGAAACTGACCATGTAAAATTCGCTAAAGACCTCATATTAGAATCGAATAATACTGATTTTGAAATGGTTCTTCCTGTGGATGTAATTGTTTCAGAAAAATTTTCAATAGACTCCACATTTAGAACAACGTTAATTGATGATATATCCGAAAATGAAATGATATTAGACATAGGACCTCAAACTTCTGTATTATTTGCAGAGACCTTAAACAGATCAAAAACATTATTATGGAATGGTCCTATGGGTGTATTTGAATTTGAACAATATTCGAATGGAACAAAAACAATTGCTAACAAATTATCACAACTAAAAACTGCTACGACAATAGTTGGAGGAGGCTCTACAGCAGAAATAATTAGAGCTCTCAATTTGCATGAGAAAGTTACTCATGTGTCAACTGGTGGAGGAGCAACCTTGGAATTTCTTGGGGGAGAAACACTCCCGGGAATATCCAGCTTACTCCAAAAGGATAAACCCCATTGATAGATTTTCCTGAAATACAAGATTTGGTCAAACCAAATAATTCTAAAATAATTATGTTGGTTGTAGATGGCTTAGGAGGGCTATACCATCCCGATTACGGTAAAACAGAGCTTGAATACGCAAATATACCAGAAATTGATAATTTGGCCAAACAAAGTGACTGCGGACTAACTTTACCAGTACTTCCGGGAATAACCCCAGGTAGTGGTCCTGGTCATTTGTCTCTTTTCGGATATGACCCAATCAAATATACGATAGGACGGGGAATACTAGAGGCTATAGGAATATCTTTAAATTTAAATTCTAGTGATGTGGCAGCAAGAGGTAATCTATGTACTATTGACCACCAAACCGGTTTAATAATTGATAGAAGGGCAGGAAGAATCAATTCTGAGAAAGCTAAATCAATTATTAATCAGTTAGATGGATTGAAATACAAAAATATAAAAATTGAAGTACACCATGTAAGAGAACATAGGTTTGTTCTTTTACTAAAAGGTGACGGTTTAGAAAACAATATAACTGGTACAGATCCTGAAATAGAAGGTAAGGTTACCCTGAAATCGATTGCTAACGATTCCCGTTCTGCTTTAACCGCTGAATGTATTAATTATTTCAATGAACAAATAAAAACTATTCTAGCAGACAGAGACACTGCAAATATGGCTTTACTCAGAGGATTCTCTAAAATACCTGACTATCCCAATATTTCAGATAAATACAAAATGAAATGTGCCGCAATAGCTGCATATCCAATGTACAAAGGACTTGCTAAATTGATAGGAATGTCAATACTAGACTCAGGAAACTCTTTTGAATCGGAAATTGAAACGTTGAAAACTAATTACGATAAATTCGACTTTTTTTTCCTCCATTACAAACCTGCAGATGCAGCTGGTGAAGATGGGGATTTCAAACAAAAAGTAAAGTCACTTGAATACTTAAATGGAGTATTGAATCAGGTCTTATCGCTTAAACCAGACACATTCATTTTGGCTGGAGACCATTCGACACCATCAGTGATGGCCTCCCATAGTTGGCACCCCGTACCATTTTTGATTAATTCAAAACTCACATACGGATCACGTATTCAAGAGTTCACAGAAAATCAATGTAGAAATGGTTCTATAGGCAATATAAACGCGACACAATTGATGCTTTTGGCATTAGCACACAGTGACAGATTAAATAAGTTTGGTCCGTAATAAATATCATTGAATCTCGCAGTAGGACATTAATACCTATGAACCCATTAATAATAGCAAATTGGAAAATGAATAAATCCGTTTCTGAATCATTATCTTTTGTTAATCAAATTATAGATCCATTGTCTAAAATCAATTCTGTAAAGCCTGTAATCTGTCCTCCTTTCACTTCTTTATCAGAGTTAAGTAAAGTAATATCGGGTACTAATATTGAACTTGGTGCCCAAAATGTTTATTTTGAAGTTGATGGTGCATATACCGGTGAAATATCAATTTCAATGATAAAAGAACTATGCTCATATGTAATTGTCGGTCATTCTGAGAGAAGAACCTATTTTAAAGAAAATGATTTGGCAATCAACATGAAATTACAGTCTGTTATAAATAATGGATTAAATCCTATTCTATGTGTAGGAGAATCAATAGAATCAAGAACCAAAGGTACCGCTGATCAAGTAATCGGGCAGCAACTTACAAAGGGATTAGAAAACATAACATCTTTAGATAGACTGATAATCGCCTACGAACCGATTTGGGCAATAGGCACAGGTCAATCCGCTAGTAGTGAAATAGCGCAAGAAATGTCTCTAACAATCAGAAACAAAATCAACGATTTACATGGCATAATAAGTAAAAAGATACCCATCCTATACGGTGGCAGCGTAAAATCAGAAAATATCAAGGATTTTGTGGCCCAGAATGATATAAATGGTGCATTAGTTGGTAGTGCTAGCTTAGACCCTAAATCGTTTGTTTCACTAGTATCCGAATCTCAAATATAAAAGTATCAATATTGGCAAATAACCGATATCCAAAATTAGTAGCTATCGTGGGACCTACTGCAGTAGGGAAAACTGAATTATCAATTAGATTAGCAGCAAAAATTAGTGGCGAGATTATTAGCGTTGATAGTCGCCAAATCTATAAGCACATGGATATTGGTACATCTAAACCACCTTATTCATTTATGAAAAAAATAAAGCACCATCTCGTTGATTCCATTTACCCCGACGAAGAATATAATTTAGCTATATTTCTTAAAAAAGCAAATATTGCTATATCAGATATTTTAAAAAGGAATAAAGTACCAATTATTGTCGGTGGAACTGGTCAATATTTCTGGGGACTTATAGAAGGGTGGGTAGTACCGGAAACCAAACCTAATCTAAAATTACGAAAAAATTTAGACGAAATTACTCAACATCTTGGAAAAGAAACTTTAAAACGACACTTATCGGCTATTGATAAAAAGGCATATAAAAGAATAGACCTAAATAATCCAAGAAGATTGACTAGGGCTATAGAATTAGCAATAGGCCCGACAAAAGCTATACCAACTAAAGGAAAATTCCCATATAACACCTATATAATTGGTTTGGATTTGCAACAATCTATACTTAAAAATAGAATCGACAATAGAGTTAAAGAAATGTTTGAAGATGGGTGGATAAATGAAGTAAATTGTCTTTTGGATAAAGGGTATTCACTAAACCTTCCTGCATTATCAAGTTTAGGGTACAAAGAAATCGCAAGCTATATAAAAAACGAAACAAGCATAACAGACTGCATAACAACTATTCAAAAACGTACCAACCGTTTTTCAAAGCAACAAATGAATTGGTTTAGTAAGTCTGACAACCGTATAAATTGGTTTAAATCAGACAAAGATGGTCATTCCAAAGCTTTAAATGCAGCTATTTCTTTTCTAAAGTAATATTTGCATTGATTTAGTATTTAAACCAAAATCCTACTTTATTCAAAAAACTCATGAAATTTATTATCATATGATAGAATTTTGTTTCTTTAACTTTCTTATCGGTATTTTTGAATTATGGAATATTTTCACAAATGAATTTTACAAAAATGCACGGAGCTGCTAACGACTACGTCTTCGTAGATGCTCGAGACATAAATACAGATTGGAATAAATTAGCGATACAAATAAGTGACAGAAACAAAGGTATCGGTTCCGACGGGTTAATATTGGCTTTAGAATCTGATGAATACGATGTAAAGATGCGTATGTTTAACTCCGACGGCTCAGAAGGCGATATGTGTGGCAACGGTATAAGATGCCTCGCTGCATTTGCAATCAAAACAGGATTTGTAAAAAAAGACAAACATCCAATATTTATTGAAACTAAGTCTGGAATTAAATCCGTAACACCAATAATACAAAATAATATTATTAGTGCAGCAAAAGTAAATATGGGTAAACCAATCTTTCAGCCAGAAATAATCCCTGTGGAAATTGAATCTCAACATGAAAAAATAGTTGATTATCCGTTAGTAGTTGGAGGTACTCAATTCGATATTAACTGCGTTTCTATGGGTAATCCACACGCGATTTCTTTTATATCTGAACCTGTTGATTCAATTGATTTAATAAAATTAGGCCCGCTAGTAGAAAATCATCTTTTCTTCCCAAAAAGGATAAACTTTGAAATTGTAAATGTTATAAACGAGTCATACGTAAAGGCTCGCGTTTGGGAAAGAGGATCTGGGATAACTATGGCGTGCGGTACCGGTGCTTGTGCAATCGTTTGTGCAGGCATAAATGCAGGAATTTTAGAAAGAAAAGTACAAGTTGAATTACCAGGAGGAATTCTACTTATCGAATGGAGTGGAAATAATAACGATGACGTCATGATGACCGGACCTTTAGAAGAAGTGTTTGAAGGAACAATTAAAATAGATTAAATACAGAATTTCAAAATATCTAACAAACTAAAACCAAAAAAAATTAAGTAGGGGATGTTAATGGAGAATATTTTTGCAGACAGAGTAAATAAGGTTCCACCTTATATTTTTGTACAAATAAGTCGTAAAATCGCTGAAAAAAAAGCTCAAGGAATCAACGTAATCAGTTTTGGAATAGGTGACCCCGATCTTCCAACTCCATCTTCGATTATTGATCAACTTATTTCGTCTAGTAAAACGCCAGAAAATCATCGGTATCCGGAATCTGAAGGCCTTCCTAATTTCAGAAAAGAAGTATCAACCTGGTATAAATCTAGGTTTGGGATTGAAATAAACGCTGAAAATGAGATTATTTCTTTAATTGGAGCCAAAGAAGGAATTGGGCATGCAGCGTTCTGTTTTATAGACCCAGGCGACATCGCTTTAGTTCCAGATCCTGGATATCCAGTTTACTCTATAGGAACGTTATTTGCAGGTGGACAATCACATTTGATGCCACTAACAGAATCCAATGGATGGTTACCTGATATCGATGCAATTCCTGCAGATATAGCTAATAAAGCAAAGGTAATCTGGCTTAACTATCCCAATAATCCAACTGGAGCTATAGCAACTTTGGATTATTTCAAACATGTTGTTAAATTTGCAGAAAAATTCAATATCGCCGTTTTACACGACGCCTGTTACACCGAAGTTACATACGATAATTATCAGCCACCAAGTTTCTTAGAAACACCAGGTGCGATGGATATTGGAGCAGAATTCCATTCATTATCTAAAACTTTTAACATGACAGGTTGGAGACTAGGTATGGCTGCCGGCAACAAAGAAATTATAGACAAATTGTTAATTGTTAAATCAAACCTAGACTCTGGTGTACCAGCAGCAATTCAAGAAATGGGCGTGAAAGCTCTTCAGGAACCTTTAAATCTCATACATGAAAGAAACGCCGTATATAAAAATCGACGTGATTCAGTTATAACTACATTAGTCAATTTAGGTTTAGAAGTAGACACGCCTAAAGCAAGTTTGTATATTTGGGCTAAGGTTCCAAAAGGATTCACATCAGAAACTTTTTCAGAAACCGTTTTAGAACAATGTGATGTGTTAGTATCTCCAGGTACGGGTTATGGGGAAAATGGCGCTGGATATGTTAGGCTTTCATTAACTCTCCCAGATCAAGATATACAAACAGCTCTTCAAAGAATGTCTAATTTAAAAATTTAGACATTCTTAAAATCATTAAATGGCTAAACATTCAAAATTTTTCCATACTAAGCCTAAAAAAGAACGCGTCATATTAGCGTCAGTGAGAATCAATGGAAATCGACCACTTTGGTCCCATAAAGAATCTCTGATTGAACTCGGTAATCTAACATCATCAGTAGGTGGAGACGTTGTTTGCAAAATATCTCAGAATTTAAAAAAACCCAACCACACATATTTAGGTAGCGGTAAGTTGGAGGAACTTCGCGATATAAAGGAATTTGACACATTAATTTGCGATGATGAACTGACTCCAACTCAGCAACGAAACCTTGAAAGTGCATTAAATGGAAAAAAGGTCCTAGACCGTACAGCTTTAATATTAGATGTATTTGCTACAAGAGCACGAACAAGTGAAGGAAGGCTCCAAGTTGAGTTAGCTCAAAATCAATATTTATTACCAAGATTGCAAGGACAATGGACACATTTGGAAAGATTGGGTGGAGGAATTGGAACAAGAGGCCCAGGAGAAACTCAAATAGAGACTGACAGAAGACTTTTAAGAAACAGAATAACCAGAATTAAATCTAAAATCGAAGATGTTAAGAAACATCGTAATATATACCAAAGCAAGCGTTTATCAGAAGGAATCCCGGTAGTTACATTAGTTGGATATACAAATGCTGGAAAAAGTACATTCATGAATGGGTTAACTAACGCAAATGTGATAGCAGAAAATAAACCATTTTCCACATTAGATACTGTAACTAGACAAATAACTTTGAAATCCGGAAGAAACATTTTAATTTCAGACACCGTCGGTTTAATTCAAAAACTACCTTCCAGCTTGGTTGCTGCATTTAGAGCAACATTAGAGGAAATCAATTTATCAAAAATCCTCATACACGTTGTCGATATAAGTGATCAAAAAGCATCTGCACAATGGCAGGTAGCTCATAAGACTTTTCAAGAACTTGGCATTTCAGAAAAACCTACAATAGTCGCCTTAAACAAAATCGACAAATTCCAATCCAATGGCAATTCAATTGATTTAGATAAATTTGAGAATATGCCTACAAACTTCATTTATACATCTGCTTTGAAAGGAATTGGGTTCGAAGAATTATTGCTTAAATTAGATTACATGGTCTAATTTACGGGGTGATTCAACACTTTTACGGGGTTTTAGTCATCCGAGCAGGGAAAAGACCTCGATTTGAAGATCTATAATATCAATCTGTTTTCAATAATATATTTTCGCTTGATTAACCAACTACTGGATTATTTCCATCATTTCAAACTCAGCAGTATCTATATTATGTCAAGTTG
>CAZYCG010000030.1:0-9370 GCA_964645865.1 uncultured Dehalococcoidia bacterium
AAAGGCATTCCTTTTCTCACTAGATAATCGGCAATATCGGTTGCTAAAACATTACTATTATCTATTGCTGATCGCATTTTATTTTTATTAAAGGTAATTGAACTCAACATGGAATTTATTACCTCAAGTGTTTTTGACATGGTATCAAAAGTATCAAATAGTGGTTCTTTATCTTCCTGTAAATCTCTGTTGTATGTGAGCGGCAATCCTTTCAATATTGTGAGGATTGAAACAAGATTACCAAACACTCTACCTGACTTAGCTCTACCTATTTCAGCAAAATCAGGATTCCTTTTCTGGGGCATCATGCTACTTCCGGTAGTAAAATCAGAACCTAACTTTGCAAAATCAAATTCTTCAGATGTCCAAATAACTATCTCTTCACACAAGCGAGATATATGGACAGCACAAATAGCAGATGCTGAATGAAAATCTATTAGAAAATCTCTATCAGAAACTGCGTCCATACTATTTACCGACAAATTTTTAAATCCTAGTTTGTTTGCTACCCATTCCCTATCCAACGGGTAGGTTGTACCAGCTAATGCTCCACTACCTAAAGGCATAACATCCGCATACTCATAAACTCGAAGAAATCGCACGGAATCTCTTTTGAACATTTCATGAAATGCTAAAAGATGATGTGCTAATGAAACCGGCTGGCCACGTTGCAAGTGCGTATAACCAGGCAGATATACTTCCATATTCCTACTAGCTTTGTCTAAAATTGATTTTCTTAGTTCTAATAATTCCTCCCAAATTGCTTGGACAGATTCCTTAACAAATATTCTTAGATCTAAAGCAATTTGATCATTCCGTGACCTTCCTGTATGCAATTTCCCCGCTACAGAACCGATTTTTTCAAATAATGCTTTCTCTATATTCATATGTATATCTTCAAATTCTTCAGAAAATTCGAACAGGCCATCATTTATCTCTAACCTTATCTGTTCCAACCCACCACATATCAATTTAGATTCTTCAACGGTCAATATACCTTGATTCGCAAGCATCTCTGCATGAGCTTTTGAACCTTTTATGTCTTGTGCATATAGCCGTTTATCAAATTTAATTGAAGACGTATATGATTTATCTGTTTTTCGTTCCATGGATTACGTTCCTACGCTAATATTTTTCGGAGCCAAAAATTTTCTCCTTAACGTTAAAACTTTTTGTTTTTTTTGATTAAAAGCCCGCGTTTCCATATAAACTATTCCTCTATCCGACTTAGTTCTTGAATGCGTCACATCAAGAATTTCACTTTCAGCATATATAGTATCTCCTTGAAAAACTGGACCATCATGCTTGATTGATTCGTATTCCAAATTAGCTATCGCTTTACCTGAAGTATCCTTTACACTCATCCCTACGACCAAACTAAAAACCAATGTACCAACAACCAATATTTTACCGTGCTGGTGGCTATTCATGTAATTCTCATCAGTATGTAAAGGATTGTCATTCATTGTCAAAAGACAAAAAGTATGATTATCTGCTTCCGTTATGGTTTTGCCAGGCCAATGCCTATATATATCTCCCACATTAAATTCATCTAAGTATTTTCCAAACCGATCTCTAGATTCTATTATCATGGCTTATTACACCTTTAATTTAAATATTTGGAAGTACTGTTTGATTACAGGACTCCACAATTCTAAATAGAATATTTCTCCAACAGCCTCCTAGCAATTATCAACTTTTGGATTTCATTGGTTCCTTCTCCTATAATCATAAGAGGGGCATCTCTATAATGCCTTTCAACATCAAAATCTTTTATATATCCATACCCACCATGAATCCTCATGGCTTCCATTGCGACTTCACCACAAACTTCTGACGCGAACAATTTAGCCATTCCTGCTTCTAAATCAACTCTATCTCCAGAATCCATTTTGGAAGCAACATCATATGTCAAAAGCCTAGCCGCTTGTATTTTCGTCGCCATATCAGCTAACTTGATTTGAATTGATTGGTGTTTTGATATTGACACCCCAAATGATTCTCTTTTTTGCGAATACTCGATCGCAGATTCAAAAGCAGCAGTGGCAACACCAACAGCTCTTGCTGCTATATTAACCCTTCCCGCTTCCAAAGCACCTAATACTTGGCTAAATCCTTTCCCTTCTACCCCACCAATTAAATTATCAGCCAGCACCTCACAATTATCAAAAACCAATTCACAGGTATCTACACCCCTATACCCAAGTTTGTCCAGTTTTTGAGCAACTGAAAACCCTGGCGATCCTTTTTCCACAACCAAACAACTAATTCCCCTGTATCTTGGACTTGCATTCACATCAGTCTTTACCGCTACCGCGAATGCGTTCCCGTACAAACCATTAGTTATAAACATTTTTGATCCATTCACTAAATATTTATCGCCATTTTTTGTTGCAGAGGTCGATATGCTTTGCACGTCACTGCCAGATCCAGGTTCCGTTAAAGCTAATCCACCTCGTATCTCTCCAGCAACCATTTGGGGAAGAAAACGTTGTTTTTGTTCCTCATTACCATGAACAGCTATAATATTCGCCAATATATGATGAGTACCTATCATGCCAGTCAGACTCATCCAGCCTTTACTTAATTCTTCAAATATGGTGGCAAAAGTAGTGTGATCCAAGCCAAGCCCTCCATATTCTTCAGGGATAGTTATACCAAAAAGTCCCAATTCTTTCATCATATCGACAAGTTCATGAGGATATTCGTCATCATTATCGAGTTTAGAGGCAACAGGCTTAACTTCATTTTTCACAAAGTCACGAACTAAAGAAATAATTTGTTTCCTTACATCCCCAGATGTGTTCAAATCACCACCCCTTTTTTTACACTTTCTCTCGACCGATTATAAATATATATGTAATCCAACACTCAATTTCTCGGGTGTTTTTTACCATAATTTTTTGCGGATACTCCCAATATCTTCAAAAATCCTTCAGCATCAGCATGATCATAATCACCAAGATTTTCCATAGAAGAATCATCCGTGTAAAGAGAGTATGGTATTGAAGTTAACTGCTCTTCTACTTCGCTAAATAAAACTGACCCCTTATGTAGTTTCATAGTCACTGAACCTGTAACATATTGACTGATATTATTTATTGCTTTCATCGCGGATATTGAACCTAAATCAAACCAATATCCTTGGTATATTTGTTCACTCAAATACATAGACAAAGAATCAAACAGATTCCTCGCTCGTCTATCCAATATGAATTGCAATAAAAATTCGTATGCTTTTCCCACCAGCTCGATTCCCGGCGATTCATAAATACCTCTTGATTTAATTCCAACAAAACGATTTTCTATTACATGGGTGCCAATTCCAACCCCGTTTCGCCCGGCGATCTCATTTGCTTGTTTAAAAATTTCCACCAGTCCAACTCTCATTCCATTAATTTCTATAGGAATTCCTCGGTCCCATTTTATTGTGACAAACTCAGACGCATCTGGAGCATCCCACGGCCAAACACCCATAATAGGTTCGACAAAAAACGGAGGTATACTTACGTCCTCCAAATCACCGGCCTCGTGAGTCAATCCCAGAAAATTGGCGTCAGTAGAATATCTCGCCTCGGCTGAAGCTTTAAGTGGCAGATTGTTTTTACTACAATATTCAATCATTTCCTTTCTGCCAGGAAATTGTTTTATAAAATCAGCATCCCGCCAAGGTGCATAAACCTCAATTTCAGGCTCTAACATATTGCTTGCCAACTGAAATCTAACCTGGTCATTACCTCTACCAGTGCAACCATGGAAAAATACTGGGATACCCTCTTTTTTCAAAAGTGGCAAAATACTTTCAACGGTTACTGGCCTCGCTATTGCAGTGGTATTCCAATAACCACCTTCGTATCTCGCCTGAGCCTGAACGACTTTTAATCCTGCTTCAGCCAATGCCTCAGTACCTGAAACTAAAACTGCATCAACCGCTTTACACCCAATCATTCTTTTTTTTATGTCAGTCAATTCGGTTTCATCAGGTTGCGCTAAATCTACAGTATAACAAGTCACTGAAAACCCTTTATCATTAAGCCAATGAGTTACTGTACAGGAATCAAGACCGCCCGAAACTGCACCACCAATAGACTTTATTCCTTTATCAAGAAGATCATTCCATTTCATATTAAATCCTCAATAAGAAGTCATTGCATTAAGAATCATTTTGTCTTTGAAACCTGTTCGATACCCTTCTTCAATTTTTCTATAGCTTCATCTATTTCAGGATGCGAAATATTAAGTGGAGGCATCAATCTTATAGCATCTGGGCGGACCCCGTTTAGCAACAAACCTAATTCATTACAGGCATTGATAACATCTGCTGAAATATCAGATGAAAATTGTACAGCAAATAAAAGTCCCATACCTCGTACTTCAATAATATCATCGTTAGCCGACTGTAATTCAGATAATTTAGAAAGCAGGTATTCACTAGACTGATTAACTAATTCAACAATATTGTTCTCAATCAAATAATTAGTCGAAGCTAATGCTGCTGCACATGCTAATGCATTACCACCAAATGTTGATCCATGATCCCCAGGTTCAAGAACTGAGGCAAAGTTTTTTGCTAATAATGCACCTATCGGCACTCCTCCGCCTAACCCCTTTGCTAACGTCATAACATCAGGTTCAACTCCAAATTTTTGGTATCCAAAGAGTGTACCCAATCTCCCCATTCCAGTTTGCACTTCATCAAAAATCAACAGTATCCCTTTTTGATCACACCATTCTCTAACTGATTTCAAATACGATTCATCAGGTATATTCACCCCACCTTCACCTTGAACAGGTTCTATCATAATCGCTGCAGTTTTATTCGTGGTTGCTTTTTTTATGGCTTCGACATCATTATATGCAACATGCACAAACCCTGCAGGCAAAGGCTGAAACGGGTCCTCTTCATGTGGCTTACCTGTCGCAGCCCAAGTCGTTAAAGTTCTGCCATGAAATGAATTTACAGCAGTTATTACTTCATAGGCTCCGCCCAAATTCTTTTTACCGTATTTTCTAGCCAACTTTATTGCACCTTCATTCGCTTCAGCACCACTATTAGCAAAAAATATTTTATCCATACAACAATTATCAATCAAAACTTGAGCTAATTTTAATTGCGGAACCGTATAAAACTGGTTAGATGTTTGTAACAATGTATTTGCTTGTTTAGAAATTTCTTTAGCAACATTTTCGTTAGAATGCCCCACATTATTCACTGCCCAACCAGCCACAAAATCTAAATATTCTTTTCCATTTTGATCCCAAACCCTACTACCTTTTCCTCGAACTATTACCATAGGCTGTCTTCGAACACAAAACATATAGTAATCTTCTTCGACTTGCTTCCAATTAACTTCATTACTTATTGAAGACATACTATTCATTGCCTCCTTTTATAGATTTCAATTCCTCTATTTTTTCTTCCAAATCAATGATAAATGATTCCAAAGAATCAATCAGCGAATCTAGCACTGTTCCATCTGTTGATTCTACTTCAACTACATTGCTCTCATCATCCCCTTTCTCATCCAATTCATATCCGGACAATGCATAAATAGATTCTTTGATTGAAGTTCCCATTACAACTTTTTCTTGAGTAGCTAATATAACTGTTTTCAATTCAGGAAATTCTACTCCTTCAGCCTTCAAATAAATTGGTTCCGCATATATCAAACTAAAAATCTGCTCTCCAGTAACGCTATCTACAGCCGCTACAGGGATAACAAGCAAATTACCTCTAATACATTCTGAACCTTCTTGACACCGTAACGTAAACCATTCTGATATTGTTGGATCATTGTCAATCTTGGCTTCGATTTGTTCAGGGCTATCAATTTGTCTACCCTTTGGGAAAGTAAAAGCTATTAACGACCCATAATTAACTCCATCATTTCTTGCAGCTAACCAACCTGCCATAATAGGAGGATCATTACGTGTAAATGGCAATAGAAGAACGAATTCTTCTCTATTTTCTCCTGGTATCTTCATAATCACATAATATGGCTTAACGGTTTGCAAATCCCCTTCTTGCCCAAATTTCTCTTCGGGCACATTCCAAACATCCTCTAAATTATAAAAATCTCGTGGGCTTTCCATATGATATTTTAAATATTTATCCGATTGAAATTGAAATAAATCTTGCGGATATCTAACATGTCGCGCAATATCTTCTGGCAAATCTACCCTATCAAACAAATCAGGGAAAATAGACCTGTATGTTCTTATCAAAGGATCATTGTTATCGACCACAAAAAAATCAACTTCACCATTGTATGCATCTACTACTATTTTCACGCTATTCCGCAAATAGTTAAATGTACCGCCCTCAGCGACAGTCAAATCCGAATAGGGGTACTTATCGGATGTAGTGTAAGCATCTTGTATCCAAACCAATCCTTCTTCTCTAGCAACCAAATATGGATCTTGGTCTAATTTCAAAAAAGGAGCAATTGCAAGTATGCGACTTTGTATGTCTCTTCTGTACTGTAAACGACTATTTTCATTGATTTGATTACTTATTAGGATATTTAAATCACCAAACTGCCAAGCATATGCTAACTTTCTAATAAACGATCCAATACCCACACCTCCATTTCCATCATAATTAAATTCATTGATAATTCCATCAGCACCAATATAGTCCAATTCTTTCGTATTGGAATTAACAATCACATAATCGTCGGTTATTTCGCCATAATAAATCCTAGGATTGGAGACAATTATATCTGGCTCGTCTTGGGTTTCAGGAGATGTTATTCTAATCAACCCATCGTTTGGCAAATCCTTAGCAAAAAACTCAGGTCTACCCTCTGCAGTAAATTCAGTCACTGGAGACATAGCAAAGCCAAACCCGTGAGTATATATTAATTTTTTATTGATCCACGTTTGTGCTTGGGGTTCTAATTTAGACTGATCAACTTCTCTTGCTGCTAACATGACCTGCCTATAATCATTATTGATGGTATATCGGTCAACATCTGCATCTTTAAACCCATAATAAGGACGTATCAACTGTATTTGTCTATACACATCAGACAAAGGATCATCATCCCATAGTCTTATGTTATCCAGTGTCTTTACGTTTTGTTCAATAATGTCAGAAGATATCTCTGGGTTAACTGGGTATGACTGTCGCATCAAATTCGGTTCTGATAATCCATATGCCTGACGAGTGAATTCAATATTGTTATTTAATGATATTTCTTCTTTTCCGAATTCGTTAGGATTAACAGTAAATCTTTGCATTGCATTAGGCCATGCTATTGTTAAAAACAAAAGTGCAATAATCCATAACGCGAATCCTGCGATTATTATTTTCAAATCTTTTTTGTATATATTTGCAATCATTAAAATCGCACTAGCAAAAGAAATGAATGTCAATATAGCTAATCCAGGTTTGCGCGCATTAATATCAGTATAAGTAGCACCATAATACAGGCCTGATTCAGAGAGGACTAATGCCCACCTATCAATCCAATGCCCTAATCCAATAATTAACATTATTATTGAGGCGATTATTGATAAATGAACTAGGAAGTTACCTGAAAACTTGATGCCAACTCCTCGAGCACTGTAGTTCAGAAAATACATTGCTCCCGTAGCAATAGTAACAACGATAGCAACAGTTAGAGCCCAACTACTGATAAAGTCGTATACAGGCAAACTATATATGTAAAAAGAAATATCTTTATTAAATACAGGATCAGATGTTTGAAAAGAAACAGAATTTGCTGCTTTTAAAAACAACTCCCATTTAGATGCAAATGAAGAACCGAATAACAATCCAAGTAAAATGATTATCCCTAGGCTAGCGATAATAAAGGCTTTACTTAAAAAGTTTTTTATTTGTAAAGGAACAGCCACAACATATTCGCCTGTGGACCATCTAAAGGCAATATATAAACTTGCACCACATACAACGGCAAAAATAGAAAATCCGATAATGAAAAGTACTATCTTGGTAGTCAGTATTTTCATATAAACAGAACTGTATGATAACTCGCCAAACCAAACCAAATCTGTATACAAACCTCGTAATATTGAAAAAATTACAAGACTAGAAACTAATGCTGCTGCAAGTAACAACCATTTATATCGATTACCTGAAAAAAAATTAAGGATATTTGTAAAATCAATCTTAATTCCATCCAAACCATTATTTTGTGTGTATTGGCTCATAATTAATAAATCAAATCCTCCGATAGCACCTATTTTTTTACGATACTTGTACCTATTATTGTTTTAGAAAGACAATCCCTAAGAGCATTCGCATTACGACCGTCAATAATATGAGCAGTGCATAAATTATCTACAACTTTTAAACAGGCATTTAGTTTAGGAATCATGCCTCCATGAATAACATTCGAATCAATCAATTTATTGAGTTGTTTGTAGGTTATCTTTCTAATCAATTTCCTTGAAGAATCATATACTCCTTCAACGTCTGTCATAAATATCAATTTCTGCGACTGCATCGCCATGGCAACAGCTCCTGCTACGGTGTCAGCATTAGCATTAAGACAAGGCTGGTCTTGAGCATTTAAGTTTGTAGCAATCGGAGCAATAACCGGAATAATTCCAGAATCAATTAAGGTCTTTAACATATCAGCATTAACATCAACGGTTCCAGCTACCAACCCCAATTCAGGCCTATCGATTTTTCCAACAATAATATTACCATCAACTCCTGAAACACCTACTGCTTTCCCTCCCAATTGATTGATAGTTGAAACAATAGCCGTATTCACGACTCCAGACAATATAGCAATAACTACTTGAAGAGTGTCGGCATCAGTAACTCTAAGTCCTTCAACAAATTTGGGCATAACGCCAAGTTGCCCCAACCATTTATCTATCAATTTACCACCACCATGAACCACAACTGGATTCACACCTTCATTTTGAAGGGCAACTAAATCATGAAATGTTGTATCTCCAGAACCTAAAGTACTGCCTCCGATTTTCACAACCAAATTATTGAATCGTAGGTTTTGATCCTTATTCAAAAAAAACTCCTCTTGTTTTGAATTTGGATTTTCTTCAATCAAACTAAAGCACCTCAATATTGAACTAGATTACATACAAAAAATGGGATATTCAGTCATTAAGTACTATACGCTGAATTAAAAGTGACATATTCTTCTGTCAAATCACATCCCCACGCAGTTGAATCAAATTTTCCCGCATTTAAACCGACTTCAAATTTCACTTCTGGAGCATTCATAGAACTGACTACAGCATCAGCTAAATAAGGTATAGAACAACCACCGTGAACGACATGTATACCACTTATAAAAACATCCACGTTATTTTCTTCAAAATCAACTCCACTTTTACCAAGAGCCATCATTATACGACCCCAATTTGGATCCAA
>CAZYCG010000030.1:9470-16380 GCA_964645865.1 uncultured Dehalococcoidia bacterium
TTTCAAAATATCCGGTTCTATTTCAGCATCAGTCGATATAAAAGCCAACATAGTAGCCATATTTGGATGAATCATTCCAGAACCTTTGGCCGCTCCACCAATAACTACCTCTTTTCCAGCAATTTTGATAGACACTGCAATTTCTTTTGCCACGGTATCAGTTGTCATGATAGCCTTGGCAAACGAAGGTCCAGCAGCTTGATCTAAATGAATATTACCCATATGCTGCCTAACTAAAGCCATGGGCAATTCAACCCCAATTAATCCCGTACTACAAACAAGCATTTGATTCTCAGGAACATTTATCTGTTTAGAAGCTAGATGTGCCATTTCCTCAGCATCTTTTAATCCCTGATCGCCAACACATGTATTTGCACAACCACTATTCGCAACCACTCCCATAGACTTACCACTTTGCACCCTAGATTTGGTTAATGTCACTGATGGAGAAACAACTTTATTCGTTGTAAACGTACCCGCAACCGAAGCAGGATTTTCAGAAGCCAAAATAGCTATATCCAAAGCGTCTTCTGAAAATGATTTAATCCCTGCATAGGTAGCACCAGCAATAAACCCTTTAGCAGAAGTAACATTACCATTTTTTACAATTTCAAACATTTTGCAAAACTCCATCTCCTATATATGGCTTATATCTAGATTAGGATGTCGAAAGTATATCACAGCGGTATATGACGGTGAAGGTAAAAATATTGCTCAGCCTTCATTGACAAAACAAAATCTATCATATATCAAATAGTGACAATATAAGGGGCTTTAATTTCACCATAATTAGACGAATATACAAAATTTTCTAATACTTCAGGACCGAACAAAATCTATGCAAGGACATCTAATTTAAAGATGAAAAAATTTAACATCACCCACAAATTTAAGGTCGCATTTCAAATATTAATCCAGTTGAGAAGTAGAGATTTCAAATCAGCTGCCAATTTCATGGTGTATTTTTACCCGTCAAATAATTACTTATATAGACTAATGAAATTCACATTATGGTCACTTAATCAAATTTTCAACATCATTCCAAAAGCAATGGAAAACACCACTTTTGCGAGCGACATTTCACCAACTTCAATTTGGTTGGCTGATAAAAATCCAATTGAGGATTTTCCTTGGAAACAAAATCCATCTAGTCGACTTCCTGAATCTGTTGAAGTTGCGGTAATCGGCGCAGGATTTACAGGCGCAGGATGCGCTTACCATTGGGCTAAATTTGGAAAAGGCAAAATGGCGGTTATAGAGATGAACCAAGCGGCTTCAGGCGCTAGCGGTCGCAATGAAGGTGTTGTTGTTATGGGAAGATATTTTAGTTTTGTAAAAAGTATGATGGAAACTAATCTATTTAAAACACGGCCAGACCTGAGCACACGACAAATAGCACAAATGGCATCTCAATTTGCATCTGCATATGTAAAATCATCCTATACCAATGCTGAAATGATAGAAAAGACCATAAAAGATGAAAGATTTGACTGCGACTATGCGAAAAACGGTTGGATTCAACCATATTCTGAAAAAAACCAAGAAGCTCTTCAAAATTCAATTGATGAAGGTTTAGACGCGGGATTTGGAGATTGGACTAGAATCACATCGGAAGATGTACTTTCGTTAAGTGGAATTAAAATCAGTACAGACTCTGGGTTCTCAAAAGGTGCGGCTACTTGGCAACCTGCTAAATGGGTTTGGTCACTTTTGGAAACAGCTTTAAAATCAGATAATGTTGATTTATTTACTAATACCAAAGCTAAATCTATTGAAGATACTGGTGAATATTATGTAATTAATACTACCAGGGGTAAAATCAAAGCTAGGCACATCATAAATGCAACAGAATCCTATACTGCTCTTCTACATCCAACCTTTACCGATAAATTATATCCAAAGCAAACACAAGGTTTTTTCGCTAAAGATGGACCTCAAAACATGAAAGAAAAAGTTGCCATGGGTGGAACACATGGATGGTTCGGCAAAGTTCCTGGTACTGGAGGGTATATCGCTGGTTCTGATGGGAAAAGAGTTCCGCACGAAAAAGCAGGAGTTATCGACCCATCAAGATTCATAACAAAATTTTTAGTAGGTCATGTGCATGAATATTTTGGATCCGCACCTTCTACAGTCGAAAGAGAATGGACATGTACAGCAGGTTTCACCGACGATGAGTTTCCTATAGTCGGCACCATAGATAACAAAAGGCAATATATTATTGGAGGAATGTGTGGATCTGGATCAGGAGTCCACTTTAATGCTAGTAAAAACGTTGTGTGTAAAATTGCTGATGTCGAAAATCCCGATTACTACCCTGAACAATATTTTAGCCCAAATAGAATCCTTGACCCGAATTCGCATAATTGGCCAGAATTGGAAATATAAAGGAATATCACCAATGGAAAAAGCATCTGATAAAGATGAATTGAGTACAGCACATAGTATGTATTGTTCGAGTTTATATAATCCGATAAACGAAACATCAGGTAATTAAAATGGAAATACCTGGACAATACCCTTTCACTCGAGGGATACACGAAAATGGATTTAAAAGCAAACTATGGACAATGCGCATGTTTGCAGGATTTGGCTCAGCTGAAGAAACAAATTCACGTTTCAAATATCTGCTTGAACAAGGACAAACTGGATTAAGTGTTGCATTCGATTTACCTACTCTTTATGGCTATGATTCCGATGACCATTTAGCCCAAGGCGAATTCGGCAAAGGCGGAGTAGCCATATCCTCTTTGGCAGATATGGAAATTTTATTCGAAGGGATTCCTTTGGATGCGGTGAGTACCTCTATGACTATAAATGCACCAGCTGCAATTATATGGGCAATGTATTTGGCTATAGCCGATAAAAGAAAAATATCTTTTCATAAATTACGAGGAACAATACAAAACGATATATTGAAGGAATATACTGCTCAAAATGAATTTATTTTCCCGATTGACCAATCTATAAGACTGGTAATTGACACAATTGAATTCGCATCAACAGATGTACCCAAATGGAATCCTGTGAGCATAAGTGGGTACCATATCCGGGAGGCAGGTTCTACGGCAGCACAAGAAGCAGCATTCACACTTGCTAATGGTTTTGAATATATTGAATCAGCTCTAAATAGGGGGCTAAAAATAGATGACTTTGCTCCACAATTAAGTTTTTTCTTTAACGTGCATGACGATTTTTTTGAAGAAATTGCTAAATTCAGAGCAGCAAGAAGAATATGGGCAACCGAACTTAAAAACAAATACAAAGCAAAAACTGATAGATCATGCTGGCTTCGCACTCATGCTCAAACTTCTGGAGCAACACTTACAAAACAACAACCAGAAAACAACGTTGTAAGAGTGTCGCTACAGGCATTGGCTGCTACTTTAGGAGGCATTCAATCCTTACATACTAATGCGATGGATGAAGCTATAAGTCTGCCAAGTGAAAATTCAGCTCAATTGGCATTAAGAACGCAACAAATAATTGCCAATGAAATAGGAATATCAAACGCGGTAGATCCTTTTGGAGGAAGTTACCATTTAGAGCAACTAACTAACCAAATAGAAAAGGAATGCTATGCTTATTTCAAACTCATAAAAGAAAACGGCGGAGTCCGTGGTTCAATCACCAACGGTTTTTTTGTTAGAGAAATTGCTGACTCAGCTAGGAAATACCAACAAGATATTGAGAAAACCAACATAACTAAAATAGGTGTGAATAAATTTGTCCAAAACGAAAAGATGCCACAAGAAGGATTTATTAATAACAGTCAACATCAACAACTACATATAACCCGATTAAACCACACACGGTCAATCCGGGATAACAATAAAATAAAAAAATTACTTTCAGATTTACGTACAGTATCAAAAACTAATCAGAATTTAATGCCATTATTAATCCAACTGGTTAAATGTTACGCAACAGTAGGAGAAATAACTTTGGCATTAAAAGACGTATGGGGTGAATACCAAGGGGATTGATTTCATTTTTAATTGGACTAATAATCAGATTAAGACATGGAATTAATAATAGAAATATTTATAGCAACCGATAAACAAACATATTATCAAACTCATTAATGATTTATTTCAAATTTACGATATAACAGCAAAGATAATCACTTAACCTCAATTAAGCCTTATTCTCGGGTCTATGAAGCTAAGCAAGACATCGGATAAGAAAGTACCTATTACAGTCATTGCTCCAAGTACTAACACAATGGTAGCTGATATAAACATATCTTCAACTAATAAAGCCCTCAATAACAATGGGCCTTCAGTTGGAAGGTTCAATACGACTGATACAATAATACTTCCTGATATTAGAAAAGGTAAAAGATATCCAAGGGTACTTACTAAAGGATTCAAAGCTAAACGCACTGGATACTTCAATATCACCTTCCATTCAGGAAGTCCTTTTGCTCTCGCTGTAATTACATAAGGCCTGTTTAATTCATCAAGTAGATTAGCTCGCATCACTCTTACTAAAGCCGCAGTTCCTGCAGTTCCTACTACAAACGCTGCTATCCACAGATGAGATATTAAATTTTGAACCCTTGCTAAACTCCAAGGAGCATTTAAATACTCCGGGTCAAGTAATCCGCCTATGCTTTGTCCAAAATAGGCAAATGACACCCATAATAACCAAAGAGCTAGCAAAAAATCAGGAACAGCTAAACCTAAAAATCCAATAAACGTAAATACATAGTCTTCAGGACTATTTTGCCTGACCGCTGTATAAATTCCTATTGGCACAGCGAGACCCCATGCTAGTAATGCTGTAGTAGTCGCTAATATAACTGTTAAAAGTAATCTTTCGCCAACGACTTCTGTAACAGGTTTTACAAATTCCAAAGAATTACCAAGATCACCATGAAACATTCTCCAAACCCATTTAGCATACCTAACATATGTTGGTTTATTTAAACCATATTGGTCTCTAAGAACCCGTTCCATCTCCTCAGTATTCATCAACCCCATAGATTGGCTACTTCCCGCTTTACCACTAGCACCAACTAATTCCAATATGTAAACATCTATAAAATCTCCAGGGGGCAATTCAATGATAACCCACGATATCATCGATAATATCCATAAAGTTAAAATGCTTAGCAAAAATCGTTTGAATATGAAAGAAACCACTACTTCACTCTTAATGTCTATCAGGATTTGTTATTAAGAAAGCGACGCTCACATATATGCTTTGATAATTTGAGGTTACTTTACTACATGAATAATCGATGTGGCAACATTTTACATTTTATCAATTGTTTATTAAGAATAACTCAGTCAGTAGCCAAAATAATCTCTTTAAAATTGGCTAGTCACTTAAGCCCCAATTCAAGTAAGCGCTTGGCTACTGCTTTGATCTGAGGGTTCGAATTAGCCATCAATACATCCCCGTACAATCTATCATCCTCAACATTTTTCCTTTCATGTGCACCGGATAGATTTGCATTGTACATTTGTCTTACTTGAACCATTTGTTCTTTTGTAGTGGGATTCGCACCATAACTCAGTGCAAGCTGTCTACGACCCACGTGCCCTCCAAAAGAGGCATGAAATAGATTTTGATGAAAAAAGATTAAATCCCCAGGACTCGTTTCCAAGGCAACACAAGGTACATCTTTACCGTTCAAACCGAAATCCAATTCGTCTGAGTTATTAAAGTTTGCTACCATTTTTTCATCGTTGTTATTTTTTTTATCACGCCATTTTTCAAGAGGCATTAAATCAGAATGCAATGGTAGTTTGTGAGATCCTGGTATTACTCTCAAACATCCCGAATCTTTTTTTACAGAATCTAAATACATTGCCACTTTAATTAATGGCCATGTTCGATCATGCCTATCTGGATGCCATTGCGTATCTCCAACCCAAAAATTACCATCTGAAGCAGTCCAAATAAATCCTGGACCTAAAATTTGATCAATAGATCCATATATTCTTTGATCGACAACCAAACCAACTAATTCAGGGTTTCTCTCAACCATGCCAAATATTGATTGTCGTTGCTCTCCATCAAATGGTTTTCCATGCCTATCGTCCAACATACCTTTTTCAAAAGACGTAGTGATATCACTCATTTCTTTATCTGAAAAAGCTTTTTTTACAACAATGAAGCCAAAAGTTTCGAAATACAAAATTTGTTCCGATGTTAACATGGTTAATCCATCTCCTGACCTATAGTCAATAAACAATTTACTAAAAATAGTTTTTTGGTAGCGGGGGCCGGACTCGAACCGGCGACCTTTGGGTTATGAGCCCAACGAGCTGCCACTGCTCCACCCCGCGACGGGGTGTCACCTAATCACAACCAAATTCTGCGCTTTTCTTCATTATTCAAAACTGATAAACGAGCCTTAAAGTGGGTCAAGTCCTCGGGTTATTAGTACCGTTCAGCTGAATCGATTGCTCGACTTACACCTACGGCCTATCAACCAGGTAGTCTACCTGGACCCTTACTCCACTGCCGAAGCAGTTTTTGGGAGATCTAATCTTGGAGTTGGCTTCGCGCTTAGATGCTTTCAGCGCTTATCACATCCGGACATAGCTACCCGGCGATGCTCCTGGCGGAACAACCGGTACACCAGAGGTCCGTCCTTCCCGGTCCTCTCGTACTAGGGAAAGCTCTCCTCAAATCTCCTGCGCCCACGACGGATAGAGACCGAACTGTCTCACGACGTTCTGAACCCAGCTCGCGTGCCGCTTTCACCGGCGAACAGACGGACCCTTGGGACCTTCTTCAGCCCCAGGATGCGGCGAGCCGACATCGAGGTGCCAAACCACGCCGTCGATGTGAACTCTTGGGCGTGATTAGCCTGTTATCCCCGGGGTAGCTTTTATCCGATAAGCCACGGCCCTTCCACTCGGAACCGTGGGATCACTTTGCCCGACTTTCGTCT
>CAZYCG010000031.1:0-3358 GCA_964645865.1 uncultured Dehalococcoidia bacterium
TTCAATTGGCATAGCGATAAAGAATATCGGCGAGAACTTTTAAATCAGATCGGCTCCACAGAGACATTGAAATCTACCGATAAAATATACGCTGCAACCCATAGAACCTTAAGGAATACTGGACCATGGAGAAAAGCAGAGGTGAACGATAGAATATACGGCCCAGTTCCTGTTGCTCTGAAAAAAACCTTAACTGGCGATGGTCCAACGATAAGCTTAGATATTCCTGATGATTTACAGTCTGCAAAACCCAAAAATATAGAATTACGAATAAGGTTCGACCAATGGGTAAAAGAAGACCGAATCAATATCTATCTTGACCAAAAGATTATTGAACCAGATCAAATAGAATACACCGACCATGATTCGAAAAGAGGTGCATCCGTTTCTCCTAATGTATGGATGCGTTTCGACCTCACAAATACTGGATTCGTTAAAGGCACTCACGAGGTTAAAATCGTATTGGTAGAAAGAACTGCAATGGTAACTTCAGACATAATAGTCACTGATGTGGAATTAGTTGTAAGGTATTGATATTAATCAAACCCCGTCAACACCTAAAGCCCTGCCTTTTGAAGCTCCAGCTCGAAGTTTTTTAACTTCAGCGTATTCCTCTGAATACCAAAAATCATCAGCTGCTTTTTGAGACTCAAATTCGATAACAACAAATCGCGATCCTCCATCGTATTCTCCTTCGAATACTTTAGCATCGCCTCCCCTAACCAGATACTTGCCACCGAATTTGTGCACTAAGGGAGTTACTGCTTCTCTATAATTTTTATATTTATCAATATCAGTAACTTCACCTTCTATCAATACATAGTAGGACATTGACCTTACCCCCCTTTTCAGTAAGTGAAATTAGTAACTATAATGCATACATCAATATTAAAGTGAGTTTTATTGCTTATTCATTATATAGAATAAAAAACCCGAAAAATAATTTATCTCGGGATGAAGTATAAATCAAAGGAGCTTATCCATTGGATGACTTAAATAATAAATCAAATAACATACCGTTTATAATGCCAATGGATTTTGAAAATCTCGACCTAGTAGCATGGAGGGTTGAACAAGGAATTCCCGATACAAACAACCCTCTTTTAGAACCTGAAATGCCATGGGACGCTGGAGGAGTATTTGCTCACGGTACTGTCCTTAAAGATCCCATAGATAATCTGTGGAAAGCATGGCAGATTTCAGCATCTATCGCGACTCCTTTCCGCCCAGGTACATGGCGTGAGAACCGAAGAATTACGTACCTAGAAAGTCCTGATGGCACTACATGGCACAGACCTGATTTGCAATTATTCCCTTGGCAAGACTATGAGCATACCAACATTATTATGGATATATGGTCTTCTTACGCGTCGGTCAATATTGATACAAACCGTGATTTACCATACGAAATGTTTGCATTCCGAGACCCGGATTATCCCGGAGCTTCTGGAGAAATTCCAGGACTGCCATTAAAAAAAGGAGCATCTAAACATTTATATGGCTTATACCGTTATCAATCTGAAGATGGCAAAAAATGGACACCTGTTGAAGGTCCGATCGATCTTCAAACCGAAGACAGTTGTTACATCTATCGTAACGAGGATAAGACATACACTGCGTACCATAAAACCGAAATACCTGCTTTTCCAGGCGGGCTCGCCCCATATGATATAGGAGACGGCGGCGTCCGATTGATAACCCATAGAACAAGCGAAGATGGCAGTAAATGGAGTGACCCGCCCAGACTGGTTATGACGCCTGACTGGAGAGATCCCTTAGATACTCAGTTTATGGAGATTTGTCCCACAAAAATTTCTGGCGGATATGTAGCGACTGCAACTGTATATCACAACCATACTCAGCATATCGATCTGCAACTGGCTGCCTCACGTGACGGAATAAACTGGTGGAGACCACAAAGAAAAGCGGCTTTACCGAACCCTCCTCTTGGTGAGTATGGTGGAGGGATGATCTGGCCTATGCGAAAACCCATTTTAGATGAAGATAAAATGCATGTTTATTACAGTGGAGTTGAATCAATCCATGGAGATATGTACAACACAGAAAAATCTGGCCCGAGAAACCTAAAAGCACAAGGGGAAATAATAAACCGCCAATCGAGCTCGTTACCTGATTACGGAGCCTTGTGCAGAGCTACATGGGAATCTGACCGGCTTTGGGCTCTTTTATCGGCTATGGGAGGACCTTATCCAGGCACAGCGACCACACATAAACAAAAGTTAGGTGGAAAATCGATATTCGTAAATACAGTAACCATAAAAGAAGGCGAATTGAGATTGGAACTGCTGGATGAATCTGGAAAGATTATAACTGGGTTTTCTGAAAACGAGTGCATTCCAATACAAGGAGACCATAAGCGGATACAGGTTAAATGGACTGAAAAACCTATTCCAGATAATGCTGTTAAAATCAGGTTTATTTTAAAACGGGCTCTTTTGTATGGATTTGAAGCAAATTGAATTTATAATTTAGCCCGGCATACAATACGAATAACTATCGATAAAACTACTTTCTAAGTCACGTTGTCTAAAGATGCGCCACATTGTTTACAAAATTTTGAACCAGACCGGTTTCCAAGGTTACATATAGGGCAATATATTTCGCCTGAAGTACTATCATCAGCTGCTTTTTCTACTATTGTTTCACCCAAAGAGGATGCTCCTGAGTTATACGGTACGCTTGCTACTGATTCTCCTCTTGGGTCCAATCCATATTTGTTAGGTCCGAAATCACCTTGTTTAACAAACCAGATTATCCACCAAATGAATATCAACAAAGATATAATCACGATTAAAACCACACCTAAGATTAACATCATCCACGAACCTGTCTCGTCCCAATTTCCTTCCCAAATACTCTCAAACGCCGTAAAGAACCCAACAATTATAATTATCGTGGGTACTAACATTATTAAAAACCAGAAAAACAGCCACCAACCTGTCCTGTTTATGTCATGTAATCGTCTGACTGAAACAGCTAAATTGGGAAGGAAAAATGCCAAACCTATGATTAAAGAAAAGACTGGAAACACAGCTCTATCTAGGGTACTTGCACCCATGCCAACAAGATTATAAAAAAGAAACCACCACCAATACTCAGCTCTTGTTGATCTACCACTGAATTTAACGTATCCGTTAAATCCCAGCTTTATAGCCTCTCCAAAACTAACCATGGTTATCAAAATCTATAAAACATCCACAATATCTGGGGTTAACCAGGTGTGGCATTTTCTAGAAACCCTCTCCACATTTCTTGCAGAATTTAGATCCTGGCTTGTTGTCGGCATAACATGCAGGGCAAGATACTTCGTCTGACTGAATATATTCAGCAGGTTCTG
>CAZYCG010000031.1:3458-16207 GCA_964645865.1 uncultured Dehalococcoidia bacterium
GCATAACATGCAGGGCAAGATACTTCGTCTGACTGAATATATTCAGCAGGTTCTGCTTCGTCTCTTGGGTCCGGTCCATATTTGTTAGGACCTGTATCTCCTTGTCTTGTTCGAAACAAAAGCCACATTATTAAACCCGGTATTATAAACAAGCACCAACCAAAAAATTGCCATAAAACCCACCATCCAGACTTGCCAATATCATGAGACCGCCTCACTGCTATAGCAATGTTAGGAATAAGCAGTCCTAGCCATGCTATAGTTCCAAGTACGTTCTGACCCACACCAAAAACAGCAGAGTCAATGGTTCCTGCTACAATCGAAACCAAAACATTAAAAAGAAAGAACCACCAATACTCGGCTCTAGTTGATCTACCGCTAAAATTAGCATACCCTGTAAACGCGTTACGTATAGCATCAGCAAAACTAACCATGATTACTCCATTAATGTTTTATTTAAGGTCATTCTAAACAGTTACTCAATGACAAGCAATCTGTTTTGAACACATGAAAAACCAGAACAGATACAAAATGGCTGTGAATAAATTTCAGAATACTGACCTTAAAACCTATTGACAGATTATTAATTCAAACGAAATTCCTGATTTATATGATAAAATCTGACCAAAAGTTTAGATGAGGGTTGCTCTTCAAAATATGACCACTAAAGAAACTCATGAAAAACTAGATGAATTCTTGGCTCCTACAAAAATCGCCATAGTAGCTACTATAAACAAAGAGGGTATGCCGCATCTTACACCTAATTGGTATATATACCATAAAGGCAAAATAAGTATCTCAACAACTAAAGAGCGCGTAAAATATAAAAACCTTACACACGATAACCGAATGTCTATCTGCGTCTTAACTGAACCACTAGCAAAAAGTTATGCGACCATTGAGGGAACCGTGCAGATCCATGACGATGATTCGATATGGGAGACAACGGAGATGATAGTAAAAAGGTATGTGGAGCCCGAACACGTTCAGCCACGTATGAGAGAACTACAAAAACAAAACAGGGTGATACTTGAGCTAAATCCTGATAAAGTTTTTTTCAGATAGTAAGTCGTCTAAAACATCGATAATTCTGCTTTTAATAAGGGTCTCTTTTCTCCATAGACGCATGAACTGACGAATATGATTCAGCGCCACCTCTCAAAAATCAAACACTCGCGTGATTAATTTAAAAAACCTCATACGCAAATAAATCGGCTGATTCAATGTGAAATCTAAATACTATATCCTGTTTGCCTTTAAGTTCTTTGAAAGATTTGTTCTTCCATCGCACAGGTCCTTGTATTTCATCACCCACAAAAGGTAAGCAGTTACCTTTGTCAAAACCTAACACGGGGTCTAATGAATCTGAGCCCTGAAGCACCTCTATTCTGACAGAACCATTAATAGCTCTAGCATTAACCGTCATCTCATCTCCTTCTACTGTACCGTGATACACTTCAAGCATTCCTTTTTTACCTGTCGAAAAAGAAGCCCAGCGATCACGTTTCATCTTGGCCAGTCCAATACGTCTATCATAAGCATTAGAATGGTCTCCTCTAAATCCTTCATAATAAATATGTACCTCATCATCGACTTCAACTGCAGTTTTTGCTCTCCATGCACCTCCTTCATCCCAGGACCCTTCTTCTCCCCAGGAAATCAATGGAAGCCTCCCTTCTGACCTATGCCAATAAAACCCATCGTAGCTATACATGAGCTGAGTTTCTATCTTTCCATAAAAACCAAGCCGTTGACCGTGTGGTTTTCCTCTATACAACCCTTCAGTATAATTCGACACCTCCAAAAATCCTATGATTACATCTCTGGTTGGAAACATGCCTATGTTCTGAAAATCTGACCATATAAATCCTCTATTAAGTGCCATTTCATCATCTTTTTCATCAGCACATAGAGTAACTCTAGGAGAACCCCATTCAAATCCATCTTTGGAAGTCAATAAAGCGTGACTTCTTCGATCATATGATCTTTGCCTGATTTCAAATTTTAATGAACCAATAAACTGATTTCTTGGACTGTCAAAAACCATGAGAGCTGAATCCTGACTAAAATTGCCCGGGATATCTTTATAATATTCCCAATTAAGCCCATCTGTAGAATGCAGATGGTAAACACCATGGATATTGCGACCTTGTTGGTCAACAGGCCAATGTTCTTTATAGACTCCGTGTTCTTTGGTAGGTCCTACATAAGCTCCCACTCCCATCGCCCTAAACCTCTTAGAAGGTTCAGTATCTACGCCGAGATCTATAACCGACACATTACTCTGCATGAGGTTTGTCAGATTATTATCTAAACTGCCATTTAAGTCTTTCACAAGCCTGAGATGCGGCTTATGCCAATTGATTCCATCAGAACTTTCCGCATATGCCACGGCAATATGCGGCAAACTTTCAAGAGGTCCAGGCATACCGTTATACCAAATACGAAATTTCGAACCATCGTATGTCAAACCTTGAGGTGCTCCACATCCTGTGGTTTCATCATCACCTGAAGCTGTCCAATATCCACGAAGTTGCTCTCTTGGATTATCAGGAACTATAACAGGGTCAGGATGTTTATCAGCAGACCAGAATTTTTGATGGACGCCTGCAAAATCCAAAACTTGCCTAGAATCAATAAAAGCGAACCTTTTCCTGCCCGTCAAATCACTTTTCGACAAATAACTCAACCTCATAGTAACGCCTAAATTCAACAAAGGAATTTCAGATTGGGTTATAGGTAGGGGCGACTCCATAATAGCAACTCCAACTCTTGTGTATCGGTTATATTGCCATCAGTATATCCCAAAATTAAAGTCGGCTGTAAATGATGGTGGAATACTAGAATTGTATGAATGGCAAGAATAAATCAAGACCAATCTCTTTGACTAATTGACTAATCAAATCGATTTATCTTTTCTGATTTCTATAGAAATAATTGATTATAGTAAACCAAATTCGTCATCACCCTTTGGTTTGGGTTTGATTTCAGTATTCTTAAGTGAAGTTTCAGAATTGAATATCAGAGCATTTTTCAGAGAATTTCCACATTTCTTACAATATTGCCATTGCCATGAATCCGTACTTTTATTGTTACATTTACCACAGATTAGTTGGGGTGGTGTTTTAGGTGGAGGTGGTTTTTCTTTTAAGATTCGGGGGATTACGAAACCTGAAAGTGCTACGCCACCCGCTACTCCTATGCCTAATGAGAAGGGAAGAATAAGAATTAAATAAAGCATTCCTATACCAAGACCAGCATGACTATCATCTACTGATTGCATCCATTCCACAGTAATTAAAAAACCAATCGATATAGTTAATGCCGTGGTCAAGAAGGGAACTAACCATTTTATAAATGTAACCATATCTGTTCTCCATTTATTTCAAAACATTATACACAAATTCAGATATGACAGATGACGATGACAGAAAATGAGGATTAAGGCAAATCAAAAACCCATCCCTTTGCCCATCCCTTTGAAATACGTCAATATGGTAAATGTAGCGATGTTATGTAAGGTTACAGATACGAAATATAGCTTGGTTTACGTCAAAACTTTGCTATACTCCGAATAACGAATTTAAAATTTGAAAATCTAAGATTCAGGGGCCATACATGTCAAACGTACAAAGATCGGTTCTAGATGAATTATGTAGGTTCAGTTCAGCGACAATATTTAATGCGGTAGTTGAGGCAATGGGTGGCACCCAGGGAGGTATTGAACTATCTGGGAAAGGTGGTCAGCCAATCTGCTATACAGACCAAACATTACAATATATGCTTCCGGAATTTGGAACAGTAGCTGGTTATGCCGTGACAATGGAACTTACACCCATGGATCCTGATGCTGTGCGAAACCCATGGGAAGAATATTATGGACTTTTGGATAAAACAGAAGGACCAATAATGGCCTTCATTAAAGACGTGGATAAACAACCAGGCCGTGGTGCTTCCTTTGGAGACAATATGGCTAACGTTCTGAAAAAATTGGATGTTGCGGGAGTGATAGTAGAAGGAACCGTAAGGGACCTAGACGGAATAAAACAGGCAGGTCTACCTATATGGGGAACGGGTAGAGTACCAGGTCATGGGGTGTTCAGCCTTACGAGCGTCAACAAGATTATTGAAGTAGCAGGGCTGACTGTTACACCTGGAGAAATAGCTGTAGCAGATGAAGAAGGATGCAGTCTTATACCAAGTAGCATAGACCCTTTATTGATTTTAAAGCATGCAGATAGTATCACCCAAAGAGAAACTGAATTCCAAAACAAAGTAAGAAAGCCGAATTTTAATCTAGATGATTATTATAAAATAATACATTAAACTCAAATAATATGGAGAACTCATGCCAAAAGTAACAATAGCCAGTAACAGTAAATTCGACAAAAATGCTCCGTGTATAGAATTACTCAAACAAAATGGATTCGAGGTTAGCTTGACTTCAAATGATGCATTTTCCCAAGGATTAACCGGAGATGATGACGTAATTGAAAAATTAAACGACTCTGACGCAGTTATCGCTTACGGTGAATACTACACATCTAAGGTACTGGATAATTTACCCCAACTAAAAGTCATCGCCAGACTTGGAGTTGGATTTGACAAAATAGATATGGAAAGTGCAACTCGAAACAGTGTAGCAGTGACTATAACTCCAAATGGTAATCACCAATCTGTAGCAGAACACGCAATCACATTAATGATGTCTTTAGCAAAAAGTATAGTGAAAAAAGATACATTATTAAGAAACGGAGAATGGAACGGGGATAACAATAAACCGATTCGAGGACAAACTTTAGGAATAGTAGGGCTAGGAAGAATCGGAAAAAGTTTAGCCACAAGAGCACGAGGTATGGAAATGAATATTATTGCCTCAGAACCTTACCCTGACATGCAATTTGTAAAGGAAAATAACATAAAGCTAGTGGAGCTTGATGATCTACTTTCCAATTCCGATTTTGTAAGTATCCATAGCCCTCTAAATGAAGAAACAAAAGGGATGTTCAATAAAGAGAAATTATCGTTGATGAAAAAATCGGCCTATCTTGTGAACACAGCAAGAGGCGGGTTAATAGTTGAAAAAGACATAATTGATATTCTACAAAACAATATCATAGCTGGGGCAGGGTTGGATGTATTTGAAGAAGAACCGACAAGCCACCAAAACCCTTTATTAAAATTAGACAACGTCATAGTTTCACCTCACATGGCCGGTAACGACATCCAATCACAAATCGATATGGGCAACGAAGCGGCTCAATCTATAATAGATCTACATAACGGTCAATGGCCTGAAGGTTCGATAGTCAATAAAGAGGTAAAGAACACTTGGAATTGGTAAAAATCTAAATTAAGGAATTTATATATGGCAAATGAAAATCTTCGGTTTCTGGTTGTTATGGCGCATCCACATGATTTTACTCACGTTGCAGGAACATGTGGTATACATGCGAAAATGGGTGATTCAATTACGTGGGTATCCATGACTTCTGGTAGAATGACGCATAATGAAAAACTAGCTGACGAACTACAAAAACCTATCGACCAACAAGATAAATCGATCGTCGAGCAATCCCCAGAAAGCTATGCTGCTGAAAAAGCAGCAGAACTTAAAGACGTCGCAGCACAATTTGGGGTAAGTCAAGTAGAAATCCTAGAATTTACAGACAAACCCTTTGTAGTTGAAAGGCAGCCCGAATCTATAGAAGTTATACGGGAATTAATCCTCAAAATCAGGCCTCATATTATTTTAACTCAAAGCCCTTATATAAGTGGTCCTCATGGCTTGATTCCCTCAACTAACAATGACCACACAGAAACTGCTGTAGCTGTGATAGAAGCGAAACTACTAGCCCAATTACCTAGATATGGACAAAAGATTGCCCCCTACACAGTACCAGCAACTTTCTTTCCTGGTGTTTATTTCGACCACACTCAATGGGATTTTGCAGTAGATGTTTCTGAATTTTTCGAAAACAGGGTAACTGCTGAAGCTATGTACAAATCTCAAGGTCATGATGAACAATACGCGAGAAGAAGAGTTGGACTAAAATTAGGTTCTGATGGTGTCACAGCAGGTGTACCCTACGCAGAAGGGTTCGTTCAGGAAAAATTTCAAACTGTTCCTCATATTCAATTATCGGATTACACTCTTAAAAAAGGAACTGAAAGTCGTAAAGATCAAATAAACAACATCTCCGGTCAACCTCAAACATAAGAAGTGAAAAATGAAAAAAGCGTTGGTTATAGTCTGGATAGGAGTAGGAATTGCTATTGTTGCATTTTGGATATCCTATTGGTAGTTATCATTGATTTTAAAAGTAAGGATTTAGCATGACAGATACAGAAATATGTTTTTTACCAGCAGTAAGGATAGTAGAACTTATAAAAAGCAAACAATTATCCTGTCGCGAATTGATGGAAATACAATTAAAGCAAATTGAAAAAGTGAATCCTAAAGTAAATGCTATTGTTACATTACTGCAGGAAAAAGGTCTTAAAGATGCTGAAGCAGCAGACAACTTGCTGGCTTCAGGAAAACCTATAGGACCATTGCACGGCTTACCAGTAACTCATAAAGACCTTTTCCTTACCAAAGGGATAAAAACCACTTTTGCATCGCCATTATTCAGTGACTTTGTTCCAAATGAAAATTCTTTAATCATTGAAAGGATGCAAGCCGCTGGCATAATAACTATAGGTAAAAATAATACTCCTGAATTCGGTGCTGGTTCCCAAACATATAATGAAATTTTTGGTGCAACCCTAAACCCATATGATACTACTAAAACATGTGGTGGCAGTAGCGGCGGAGCTGCAGTGGCTCTTGCCTGTGGAATGCAGCATATATCAGATGGCAGCGATACAGGAGGTTCTCTAAGAAACCCAGCAAATTTTTGTAACGTAGTAGGATTTAGGCCATCACCCGGAAGAGTTCCAGTATGGCCAAGTGAGATGGGATGGGACCCAATATCTGTTCATGGACCGATGGCTCGAACCGTCCAAGATACTGCTTTACTTTTGAGCGTGATAGCTGGTCCGGACCCAAGAGTGCCAAACTCAATTTCAGAATCTGGAAATTCATTTTCACAGTCACTTCAAAAAGATTTCAAAGGAACAAAAATAGCATGGAGCAATAATCTTGGCGGATTACCTGTAGATCCAGTTGTGAATTCAGTACTTAATGCTCAAAAAGAAAGTTTGGAAAATCTGGGTTGCACGGTTATTGAAGATGAACCTGACTTCACAAATGCCGATAAAGCATTCAAGATATGGAGAGGCTGGGCAAGAGAAATAGGACAGGGTGACTTATTAAAAAACCATAGAAAAGATTTAAAGGAAACTCTTGCATGGGATATAGAACAAGGAGTTACTTTATCTGGACCTGACGTTGGATGGGCGGAAGCAGAAAGAATGGCTTTATTTCAAAGAATGCACTCTTTTTTCAAAAAGTATGATTATTTTATCTGCCCAGTTTCACAAGTACCTCCATTTGATATTGAAACAAAATATATAACTGAAATCCAAAATGAAAAAATGGAGACCTTCATTGATTGGATGAAATCGTGCTACTACATAACGTTGACCGGCTCACCATCAATATCGGTACCAGCTGGATTTACTCCATCTGGCCTACCAATAGGCATGCAAATAGTTGGCAAATACAGGGATGATTTTGGCGTCTTACAATTAGCGCATGCTTTTGAACAAATAACAGAATTCTGGAAAAGAAAACCCGAAGTAACCCAGCTGTAATAATTAAATAGAAACCCAATATGATCTCTTTACAAATCTTGTGCTCAGGTACTCCAACCCCCAGTGAAATACGTTGGGGATCAGCTTACGCATTAAAAATGGGCGATGAATGGTTCATGTTTGATTGCGGCCCTGCTGCAACATATAAACTAATCAAATCTGGAATAACTCCATTAGATATATCTCATCTTTTTTTCACTCATCATCATTCTGACCATGATGCTGATTACGCCTGTTTCTTGTTAAGTCGATTCGATATGTCTATAGGAAAGGAACCTAATCTTAAAGTGTATGGCCCACCTCCCACACAAGCACTAACTGAAAAACTAATTGGAGAAAAAGAAGGTGCATACTGGCACGATTTTGTTGCAAGGACAAACCATCCTCTAAGTTTATGGGCATACCAAAATCGAGGTGGCACCCTACCTAGGAAAATACCGCAGGTCCACGCCAAAGATATTGAACCAAATGAATTAATAACCGGACCAGATTGGACAATAGAATGTTCCAGAGTCGAACATGTTCAACCTTATTTAGATTCATTAGCCTACAGAGTAAATACTGATAATGGCAGCATCGTTTTTTCTGGAGATACCCGTCCATGTCAATCTTTAGTCAAATTAGCTAAAGGGTCTGATGTATTAGTAATGGAATGCATAAGATTAGAAAAAGAAATGGTCGGTAATGCAACTGCCTTATCTGAATCAAGTGCACTAGCTGCTGGGAAAATAGCTAATGAAACCGAAGTTAAGATGCTGGTTCTAACACATCAAGCACATTATCTGGACGAATCAAAAAAAGAAGTCATCGAAGAAGTCCAAAAAAATTACAAAGGACGAATCGAATGGGCTGATGAAACAACCCTCATAACTTATTGAATCCTATAGCTAACAAAAATATTTTCATCACTCAGAATCAGTTAAATTTAACGATGCCGAATTTATACAGTATCTTAAACCAGTAGGTTCGGGACCATCCGGAAATACGTGCCCAAGATGTGCTCCACAATTACTACATGTGACTTCTATCCTGCGCATACCATAAGTTAAATCTTCTTCTTCAGTGATTCCATCAGACTCCATCGGTTGCCAAAAGCTAGGCCACCCACAACCCGAGTCATATTTTGTTTCAGAAGAAAACAAATTTTGTTCGCAACATATACACACATAAACACCAGGATCTTTTGTATCATGGTATTTACCTGTAAAAGGTCTTTCAGTAGCTTTTAGTCTAGTTACTTCATATTGTTCAGGAGTTAATTTTTTCCTGTATTCTTCATCATTCATAACTTATCCTTATCATATGTGTTACGCAAATTTTTTAAAGATTCATCTAATATTCTACTAAATTTTTCAACACTACCGTTACATCCATCTATAATTCCAGAATTCATTAAACTCACATAATTGCCACCTATATCGGCAATAATACATGGAGTCTTTCCTTTCGTATAGGAAGCCATATCAGACGGTTGTTCATTAATATGTAGTAATTCAAAATGGATATTAAGTTTACTTAAATACTCTTTCCAATCTGATTTACGTATCAATCCGCCATGCGTAACTTTGCAAAGTGAACAATTCTCGTTCAAAACCAATTTCCGAAAAACATAAGATATTTCTCCAATTAGTCCGCCATTAGCTTGATATATACCAAAAATTTTCATTACAGATCCCAAACCGATTGCTTATTATAGAAAGCAAATTATACAAATTGGAAGTTTCCTGCAATACATTTAACTTACCCACCATTGAATTTTTGTAATAGGAGTAAAAATGAGTATCGTAGTTGGAAAAGGAAAATTCAGATATGAGGCATTAGATTCTTGGCCAAATTTACCTAAAGGTATTCAACTGATAGAAACTCCCGGTATCGGAGTGAATTCTCACGATGACATCTACATATTCAGCCGTAATACCGAACATCCAATAATGGTATTTGATAGATTGGGCAATTTCCAAAAAAGTTTTGGCAAGGGTATTTTTAGTGACAGAACTCACGGGATGTTGATTGGTCCTGACGACAGTATATTCTGCGTAGATGACGGGATTCATACTATAACCAAATTTTCTTCTGAAGGTAAGGTTGTTATGACCATAGGAAAACCTGGTGTTCATTCAAAAAAATGGTCTGGCAAACCATTCAATAGACCAACACATGCTGCTGTATCAAAAAATACTGGAGATATATTTATAAGCGACGGTTATGGTAATTTCAGTGTCCATAAATATTCGGGCAATGGAGATTATATAAAATCTTGGGGAGAACCGGGAATAGATGCAGGTCAATTCCTAAGACCTCACAATATTGCTGTAGACGAATCTGACAGGGTGATAGTAGCTGATAGGGAAGCTCATAGAGTACAAGTTTTTGATTCAGAAGGTAATCTGTTGGATATGTGGAACAATATTTACATGCCAAATGGCCTTACGATAGGTCCGGACAAAAATATATATATAGGTGAACTTTGCGGAGAATCTCCTACAGATTCAAATCCAATCCCTCCAGGACTTGGTCATAGAGTCAGTATCTTAAGCCCAGACGGCAAACTTTTAGCTAGGTTTGGACATCCAGAAGAAGGTGAAGAACCTGGGAAATTCATAGCTCCTCATGGAATAGGTGTCGATTCTATGGGAGATATATATATCGGTGAAGTATCGTTCACAATACGTGGAAGTAAACTAGACCCGCCAAGAGAATTAAGAAGCCTGAGCAAACTTAAAAAAATACATTGAATCTATGTCTTTAACTATCTTCCCACTTAGGAATTAAAAGTTTACTAGTTGACTCGAGAAAAAATACACTTACCATGCCTGCAAAACTTGCTAATATGGATATTACAAAAGCTATATTATAATTACCATAAATATCATAAACAATTCCGCCTACCCAACCCCCTAAAGCCATTCCCAGACCAGCCCACAACATCTGTGTACCATGAGGTGCAGCTGACGGAGCAAAACCATAATATTGGCGCATCAAAATAGGGAATCCAGCAGATTCACCTCCTAAACCAATACCAAAAAACAAAGCAAATCCATAAAACATCATCGGATCACTGGCACCAAACAACATTATCACAGGGATTCCTTGCAAAAAATAAAACCACCCCATCACAAATTTAGTCCCATATTTTTCACATAACATAGGAGTAACCAATCTCGAAATCACACTTGTACCCGACATCAACGTGATTAAACTGGATGCCTGTAGTACACTCATATTGTTTTGAATAGCAAGAGGTATTATATAAACTAAAATTACAGAATGACCGACACAACCTAAAAAGTGTATCGAACTCATGTTCCAATAGGCGCTGGTTTTCCGCATATAACCATTGAACTTTGTTAGAAGTTCTGAATCTGGTTTGGTTTTATCAATATTCTTATCACCAGGCAGCGTACCATATGCTTCAATCCCCATATCAGAAGGGCGATTACGGAATAAAGCTATGAGTATAAGCATTATTGATGCTGTACCAAATGCAAGTATGGCAAACGCAGATTTCCACTCAAATGCACCTACCAAAAAACCTATCAATGGTGTTGCTAGTGCTGGTCCTAACCCCCAAGAGCCCATAATCATTCCTATACCAAGCCCCAAATGCCTGCGAAACCACACCATAGCAGACGGTATTAGAGGTATCAAAATTATCGCTTGAGCTATGCCCATTAATCCACCCACGTACACATAAAATTCCAAAGGAGATCTTATGTATCCTATGGCCAATATCCCAATAAATAACATGATAGTTCCAACCATCATAGATTTTCTGGCACCTATTCGATTTGAAAGCCAAGCAGCTACAGGTGAAAATAAAGCGGTTACTACATTCGAGATAGCATAGGCTAAAGTTATTGTACCTTGATCCCAATTAAAGTTAATTTCAATTGGATTAATGAGTACGCCAAATGCCATGCGGATAGAAGAACCCACCATATTAGCAAGTACAATAACAACAACTATTACCCATGTATAATGCGGATAAAAAACGGACCTATTAGGGCTGAATCCACTTTCTGGTTTATTAACGATCTAGAAGCTCCTAAAACACATAACCACTCAATCTCAATAAAATGGCGGTGAGCAATCAAGTCTTTACATGTAAATATGAAATCAACAATCTAATTTCCACTATATCTCAATGTATAATTTGCAAACAACTAATATATTTGATTCAAAGCATTTTCTATCTCAGATTCAGATGCAAATGCTTCAAACCTATATTTGATTTGCCCATTTCCCGCAACAATAAATGTCCATAAGCTAGTCGGTAAATTCCATTCTTTCACTGCGGGAGAGGTTTTTGCATTTTCAAAATTGGATTGAACCTGTTGCGGGTCATCATAAATATCTACATGAATAAATATGAACTCTTCTTTATATTTGGTTTTTATCGAACGTAATACCTCTAGTTGCGGTCCACAAACCGCATTTGTGCAAAATGCAGGACTAGAAAATACTAATATGAAGGGTTTTGCTTGAGATATCGCCTCAGATATAGTAATCCCGTAAAAATCCGGGTCATAAAAGCTCCCAGTGGTTAGTTCCATAAATGATTCCACATCGCCAAGCGTTTTATTAATACTTTTAAACGCTAATTCACCATTAGCTGGTGCAGTAAACCTATCCTGTACTTCGAATTCAATGTCTACCACTTCTGCATCAACTGTGTTTCTAATAAATTCCACAGCCAAATACCAATATCCAGACCTATCAAAATTCAATTCAGTTACATACAAACCCCTTTGTGGTATTGGCCATTCATTAAATTCAGCTTTTGCAACTTGTTTAACTTGACCTTTGAATATAGTTTTAACTTTAACCATTGGTAGATCTAATAAGCCATCTTGTGAAACAACAGCAAATGTAAATCTATTTGTACCAACAGCTAAATCAGAGGTCCCAAGTATTATATTGAATCCATTTGAAGATACTGGTCCAGTTATTAATGAGTCACTTAAACCAGTGTTTTCAGATTTAACTGGATC
>CAZYCG010000032.1:0-16093 GCA_964645865.1 uncultured Dehalococcoidia bacterium
TTGCAGCTTTATCGGCTGCAATTATTGCTTCATTCACATCAGCATCACTCGAGTATTGAGCACTTCCTATTTTTTCTCTAGTGTTTGCTGGATTATAGATGTCATATGTTTTTTTAGAATGGGAGTTTTTCCATTCTCCATTAATATAGTTCTTATGTACAATTTTAGTCATTTTCTAACCACTCTAATTTTTAGTCTGGAATAAAAAGCAATAATACAAAATTTATTAACAACAAGCTACAGTAATTGCATGTTATGATTTACTCAAAAAACACTTTTTAGGATGTTCGAATATCCTATATTGAACCCTAATAGACTACATGTTTTGGTATATATGCAAAGATTGACTAGCCTGTAATTCCATGCTAGTGTTAATTTATATGTCAATAAATACAGGCTATGAAAGGGAGTAGTAAAGGATAAAAACTACAGCGAGTTGGAACTAGTGAAACCCAACAATATCCTTGAACTCACCCCGGAGCTCTCTATTTGAGTTGGATTAATCTAAGTAGAATAGGGCGGTTCGGCACCGTAAAAAGCTAAGACAAGAGGTCATTCTAAAAAGAATGGCAATTTGGGTGGTACCGCGAGATTTACATGATCCCGTCCCGAAAGGACGGGTTTATTTTTTTTAAGTGAATTTACAAATTTAATGTTTAAACAAGGAGGCCGGCAATTTATGAAACTTACAGGAGCTCAACTAGTTTGTGAAAGTTTAATAAAAGAAGGTGTAGACACTATATTTGGCTTGCCTGGCGGCGCTATATTGCCTCTATATCAAACTTTACCTGAATACTCCGAATTAAGACACATATTGGTTCGTCATGAGCAAGGGGCCGCGCATGCAGCAGACGGATATGCAAGAGTAACCGGCAAAGCCGGAGTTGCATGGGCCACATCAGGACCAGGCGCAACGAATTTGATAACAGGTATTGCCACAGCGCAAATGGACTCCGTTCCAATGGTTGTTATTACCGGACAAGTCTCTCGGGCCTCAATAGGTAGCGATGCATTTCAAGAAACAGATACAACTGGAATTTCCCTGCCTGTTACCAAGCACAACTATTTAGTAATGGATGCTGCAGATATTCCTAGAATAATAAAAGAAGCATTTCATCTTGCAACTACTGGCCGACCCAGTCCGGTTTTAGTAGACATACCCAAAGATGTGTTTACAGAAGAAGTAGAATATCCGGATGGGTTTTTATATCCTGAGTCTATAAATTTGCCCGGCTATAAACCTTCGCTTTCTGGAAACACAGCGCAAATCAAAAGGGCAGCTAAGCTCATAAATCAATCAAAGAAGCCTGTAATTTTGGCTGGGCACGGCATTATTTTTTCTGGAGCATATAAAGAACTTAAAGATCTTGCTGAAAAAGCGCAAATACCAGTTATCACAACTCTTCTTGGGATAAGCTCTTTCCCAGAGGATCACGTTCTAAGCGTTGGTATGCCTGGAATGCACGGAGTTGCTTATGCCAGCTTGGCAATAGAAGACGCCGATCTACTCATAGCCTTAGGAATGCGTTTTGATGATAGGATCACTGGAAAACCAAGTGAATTTGCTAAGACCTCTCGCAAAATACATGTTGATATAGACCCTTCTGAAATAGGTAAAAATGTTCCGGTAGACGTCCCTGTGGTTGGCGATGTCAAAAATGTTTTAGATAAAATGATCGAATATGTTGAATCAAATACCCATGTAGAGTGGATACAGCATATTGAAAAATTAAAATCAGATCATCCTTCATTACAAATAAGAGATACTGACAAGTTGCTACCGCAATACATAATTCACGAATTATCTGAAGCCACAAAAGGTAAAGCAATAATGGTAACGGGCGTTGGCCAGCATCAAATGTGGGCGGCCCAACATTATATGTATACCGAACCTAGAAGTTGGATTACTTCAGGAGGCTCAGGCGCAATGGGCTATGAAGTCCCTGGAGCTATGGGTGCACAGGTAGGAAACCCAACAAGAGTAGTGTGGTCTATAGCAGGAGATGGAGGTTTTCAGATGACGATGTCAGAACTGGCCACATTAGTTGAAAATAATATCCCTGTTAAATTTGCCATTATTAACAACAACGTTTTGGGAATGGTTAGGCAGTGGCAAGAATTCTTTTACAACAAATCATATGTAGCTACTACTTATACCCATAACCCAGACTTTGTAAAACTTGCAGAGGCCTTTGGGATGCTTGGAATAAGAGTAACTTCTAAAAACCAAGTTAAATCGTCAATAGAGGAAGCAATGGCATATGACGGACCGGCATTAATCGACTTTGTAGTAGAAGAAGAAGAAAATGTATATCCGATGATTCCTGCAGGCCAAACCATTGAAAACCTCATAGAAGAACCCGCTAATGAGGAAATCACGACATGAGTACTAATCAAAATAATCGCCATACCATAACCGCTTTAGTTCAAGACAAACCGGGAGTTCTTAATAGGCTTTCCAGTATGTTTAGAAGACGCGGATTCAACATATCCAGCTTAGCTGTTGGTAAAAGCGAAGATGAATCATTGTCAAGAATGACCTTCGTGGTTGATGGTAACGACAAAGTTGTAGAGCAGGTAACTAAACATTTAAATAAACTGATTGATGTTATTAAAGTAAGCGATATTTCTCAAGAAAACATTGTTTCGCGAGAATTGGCTTTGATTCGTGTTAAAACCAACAGTGGAACCCGAAGTGAAGTAATGCAAATAGCATCGACTTTCAGAACTAATATTGTAGATATATCATTAGACTCTTTGATAATCGAAGTCAGCGGCAATGAAGAAAAAATCAATTCATTGCACGAGGTTCTTAAAGGTTTCGGAGTGATTGAAATCATGCGTACCGGAACAATCGCTTTGAACAGAGGAGTTCAACCCAATAAACCTATAGTTTCACACAATACAAAATATAAACACGAAAACTGGGAAGAAGCTTCGTCAGTGTAAACAAAATAAATCTAACGCGGTAGATATAAAACAGGAGTTAACATAAATGGCTGAAATGTACTATGAAGAAGATGCGGATTTATCATTAATACAAGATAAAAATATTGGGATAATCGGTTATGGAAGTCAGGGACATGCACATGCCCTTAACCTTAAAGACACCGGTCTAAACGTTCAAATCGGACTCTATGAAGGAAGTAAGAGTTGGGCTATTGCAGAAAAAGACGGTTTTACAGTTAAAACCGCGTCTGACGTTGCGAAGGATTCTGACATAATAATGTTACTTCTTCACGATCATTCCATGGCATCTGTTTATAAAGAATCAATTGAGCCCAACCTTGAATCAGGAAACACCATAATGTTTGCCCATGGCTTCAACATACACTACAAAACCATTACCCCACCCAATAACATCGACGTCTCCATGGTAGCACCAAAGGCGCCTGGGCATAGAGTGCGTGAGGTGTTTATTAAAGGCGGAGGAGTTCCTGGACTAATAGCCGTGCATCATGATGCAACAGGCAAAGCTCATTCAACAGGCCTGGCTTACTCTAGGGGAATAGGATGTACTAGAGCAGGAGTATTAGACACAACTTTTAAAGAAGAGACTGAAACTGACTTGTTTGGTGAACAAGCTGTGTTATGTGGAGGGGTCACACAATTAGTAAAGGCAGCCTTTGAAACACTGGTAGAAGCAGGGTACCAGCCAGAATCAGCTTACTTTGAATGTCTCCATGAATTAAAACTCATCGTAGACCTATTGTATAAAGGCGGCATGGAATACATGAGATACTCAGTAAGTGACACTGCTGAATATGGAGATTATTCAAGAGGTCCTGTAGTAGTTGATGATCACGTCAAACAAAACATGAAGAAAGTCCTTAGCGATATCCAAGATGGTTCTTTCGCCAAAGAATGGATAAGCGAAAATGATGAAGGGCGACATAAATTCAACCAACTTAGGGAAGAAAATAAAATTCATCCAATAGAAGCAATAGGAAAAGAACTTAGGCAAATGATGCCTTTCTTAAAAGATTCTGATTAATCTCAGGGCTTCGGCGTTCCGATCCTGGCTGATTTCAGGTCAGTAATTGAAGGAGTTACAAATGCCAAATAATAAAGTGTTAATATTTGATACCACCCTCAGAGATGGAGAACAGTCAGCTGGTATAGGACTCACGGTTGAAGAAAAGCTGGTTGTCGCTAAACAATTGGAAAGATTAGGCGTTGATGTTATAGAGGCAGGATTTGCTGCAAGCAGTCCAGGTGATCACGAAGCAATAACAACCATAACCAATGAAGTAAAAACTCCAATTATTGCGTCTTTGGCAAGATGCGTAGAGAGTGATATAGACATAGCTTGGGACGCTCTTAAGAAGGCTGAAAGACCAAGAATACATACGTTTATTTCTAGTTCTGATGTGCATTTAATGGACATCCTAAACAAAGACCCAGAACAAGTACTAACAATGGCTGTAAAATCCGTAGAAAGAGCTAAAAAATATTGTGATGACGTTGAATTTTCTCCCATGGATGCTACAAGAACAGACCTTGAATATCTCTACAGATTAATAGAAGCAACTATTACGGCTGGGGCCACAACAATAAATGTACCTGACACCGTAGGATATACGATACCTTCTGAATTCAGACAAAGAATCGAATTGATTAAAAACAATGTTCCTAACATCGATAAAGCTATATTAAGTGTTCATTGTCATAATGACTTAGGCAATGCAGCTGCTAATAGCATAGCAGCTGTTGAAGCAGGCGCTCGACAGGTAGAAGGATGTATCAACGGACTTGGCGAACGGGCCGGCAATGCATCTCTTGAAGAAGTAATTATGACCATTCATACCAGAGAAGACGTTTTTGGTTTAACCACCAATGTAGACACAACTCAAATTTATCCAACTAGCCGTCTCGTCAGCGACATCACTGGCTTTGTTGTACAACCAAATAAGGCCATAGTAGGAGCAAACGCCTTCAGACACGCATCCGGCATTCACCAAGATGGAATAATAAAACAAAGAACCACATTTGAGATTATGGATCCTCAAACCGTAGGGTGGTCCAGCAACTCCCTTGTTTTAGGAAAATTAAGCGGCAGGGCTGGTTTAAAATCTAGATTGGAACAACTAGGATATAACCCTGACGACACCGAGTTGAACCAAATATTTAATGCATTCAAAGAATTGGCAGATGCCAAACGAGAAGTTACAGATGCCGATCTTATTTCACTGATGTCCAGCCATAGGAGACATGCCGACATCAAAGAGTCTTATAAATTAAATCATGTCCAAGTAACTTGCGGCGATCAACAAATCCCAACCGCTACCGTGACTATCTCATTTCCTGATAATAATTTGGTAACTGATGCATCTACAGGCACGGGACCGGTCGATGCGGTTTACAAGGCAATCAATAGAATAATTGAAATTCCAAATTCTTTGACCGAATTCAGAGTTGATTCAGTTACAGAAGGAATCGATGCCCTTGGAGATGTAACTATCAGGATAAAAAATGATGATGGAACATTTGTTGGAAGAGGTTCAGATACAGATATAATTGTTGCAAGTGCTAAAGCATACATGAACGCCCTAAATCGGGCATGCGTCGCTGGACAACAATAATATTCGCTTTGTAACCCTATTTCGATTTATGTATCCAGCCACTTAGCTTAATTTCCGCCAACATCCTAAAAAGCTGGTATTTTATTTTCTCGCTATTTATACTTTTAACCAATTAATTAGAAATTAAACCATCCAGTCTAAAAGGAGAACCGCAATGAGTTTCCAAAATGAAATAATGTTTGAAACAGACGGTAGGCATTCAAGTGTTTATCTATATGAGCCTCCAATGGGCGAAAGGCAGTACGTTGAATGCATAGATGAATTAGTAGACCTGGGCATCGACACGATTAGTTACGTTGTGGGAGATTGCGCAGTCCTCTTATATGACACTAAAGTCGGAGAATTGTGGGGACATAATGTAGACTTAGCCGACCATACCGTATGGTTAAGGGCGGCTCAAAACGTAAAGTCCATGATTGACAAAGGAGTAGACCCTCTAAAGCTAGTATGCGATCATGCCCACAAAAGAGGATTTAAATTTATACCACATCTTCTCTTGAACATGGTACATACTCCACACGGCCGAGTGACAGACTGCAGAGTTGCCGACTTTACTACTGACCACCCTGAATGGCAAGTGGGGCCAGAACCAGATTTTCCCGAATCTGAAGCAGACCAGCCAAGAAGGTTGTCTTATGCTATCGAACAAGTAAGAGAAAACAGACTGGCTGTAATAAAAGAACTGTTATTTGATTATGATTCTGATGGTATAGAACTCAATTTTTATACTTATTCTCCATTTATTGGCAGAAAGGAAGTTGCTGAACACACATCAACTCTAACTAATTGGCTAAGTGAAATTAGAACCCTTGCAAGAGAAGCGGCAAAAATCCAAAAAAGAGAAAAGAGAATATTTGTGAGAATTGGCACAAGTTTAAAAGGCAATCTTTCAATGGGGCATGATATTGACACCTGGATAAAAAACGAGTTGGTTGATGTACTAGTCGCTATGCCAGTAAAGGGTGATTTCGGAACTGATATTTCTGACTTGCAACAAATAGTAAATCTCACCAAAAACTCCCAAACGAAGGTTATTGCAGGTATAGACAGCGTAAGTTCTGAACAAACCCCAACGGTCCAACGGGCGGCAGTAGCAAATGTTTATGATGCAGGTGTAAAAGGATGTATGTACCATAGATATTACCCGGAGCCCAACAGGTATCCATATTCTACCGAAGATACTAACAGATTACGGTTCTTGGCATACCCTGACTTAATCCAACATATGGACAAAACATTTCATATGGGACCAGGTAATGACAGAGGCAAATCCGAGAAAATATTCAGAGTAACCCCGCAACTACCCAAAATATTATCTTTGTCTGAACAACCAACACCAATCAATATTTACATTGCTGATGATATTGAATCCAAACTTTCGATGGGCGAATTGTGGAAATGTGAATTGCGTATAATGATTAATAACCTTATGCAAAATGGTGATGTCTCTATTGTGTGGAATGATAAAAAGATACCCTCTGAAAAAATAAGAAAGGCAGATTGGATATTTCAAATGCGGCCAAGACCCGATTATGTTAGAGGCTATAGGTTACATGTTCCTTTGAAAGAAGAATTTTTGCCCAAAAAGGGTGAAAACACAATTTCTATTTCTTTGAATTCAAAAGACCCTCAATTGGTACTAGACATAGAAATAACTGATATTGATATAGTGGTAGAATATCTTCCACATAAAAATGCTATTAGAGATGATGAAGTATACTCAGGAGGAAATTTATTCACTCCATAGGTATAAAATTCTAATCAGCAATTTTTTACCCGTGTATAAGGAGCCAATTGATAATGCCAGGAAGAACTCTTTACGAAAAAATTTGGGATTCACACGTTGTACATTCAGAGCCTGAACAACCATCTATACTATATGTTGATTTGCACATGATTCATGAAGTTACTAGTCCTCAAGCATTTGACGGTTTAAAAAACTCGAGTCGCAAAGTGAGAAGACCGGATTTAACTTTAGCTACTGCTGATCATAATACCCCTACAGATATTAATCGCGCTCAATTGCCAATTTTAGATTTAATAGCCAAGCAACAACTAGACGTACTCAGTTCAAACTGCAAAGAGTTCGGAATCGATTTATATGAAATGAATGACCCAAAACAAGGAATCGTTCATATTATTGCCCCCGAACAAGGAAAAACATTACCCGGCTCAATCATTGTTTGCGGAGATAGCCACACATCAACCCACGGAGCCTTTGGTGCTTACGCCCTAGGAATTGGCACATCTGAAGTAGAACATGTATTTGCAACTCAAACTATACGTCAATTTAAATCCAAAACCATGAACATCCGAGTTCATGGTGAAATACCAGTAGGAGTAACGGCAAAAGATATAATTCTAGGCATTATAGGAAAAATCGGTGTTGATGGAGCTCAAGGACATGTAATCGAATATTCAGGTTCCGCTATCGAATCCTTATCCATGGAAGGCAGAATGACACTCTGTAATATGTCAATAGAGGCAGGAGCAAGGGCCGGAATGGTAGCTCCTGACGAAAAAACATTTGCATACTTAAAGGGCAGGGAATTTGCTCCAAAAGGAGTTGAATTCAGCAATGCAGTAGAAAGGTGGTCCACACTAAAAACAGATGAAAATGCTGTTTTTGATAAAACTATTGATATTGATGCAGGTTTATTAGAACCCATGGTCACATGGGGAACCAATCCGGGTATGGTAACTAACGTGACTGGAAAAGTACCTGACCCCAATGGATTAAAAACATCACAAGAACAATCAGCTACAAAATCTGCTTTAGAATACATGGGGTTGAGTCCGAATGAACCTATTCAAAACATTACAGTTGACCGTGTATTTATCGGTTCTTGTACTAATTCTAGAATTGAAGATTTAAGGGAGGCAGCGAAAATAGCTAAAGGCCAAAAAGTAAACAAAAAAGTATATGCTATGGTTGTGCCAGGATCAACTCAAATTAAACAACAAGCTGAAAAAGAAGGATTAGACACAATCTTTACACAGGCAGGTTTTGATTGGAGACAATCTGGATGCTCCATGTGTCTTGGAATGAACCCAGATATCCTTAAGCCAAAAGAAAGATGCGCTTCTACTTCAAACAGGAATTTTGAAGGCCGACAAGGAAAAGAAGGAAGAACTCACCTCGTTAGTCCATCAATGGCTGCTGCTGCTGCAATTAAAGGCCATTTCGTTGATGTAAGAGACTGGAACTAACATATATTTTAATCATGAAGGAATTTAAACCATGGAAGCTTTCGTTAAACATACCGGTATAATAGCACCATTAGATAAACCAGACATTGATACCGACCAAATAATTCCTAAGCAATTTTTGAAAAGAGTTGAACGTAATGGTTTTGGACAATTTATGTTCTACAATTGGAGATATAAAAAAGAGGGGGTACCCAACCCTGAATTTATTCTAAACTTACCCTCATACTCCGGTTGTTCTATTATTGCAACAAGGCGTAATTTTGGTTCAGGTTCGTCGAGAGAACATGCAGTTTGGGCATTATCTGATTTTGGTATTAAATGCATAATTGCACCAAGTTTTGCAGATATTTTCTATAATAATTGCTTTCAAAATGGAATATTACCCATTCTAGTAGGTGAGGAAATAGCAGGTAAATTGATTGAAAAATCTACTGAAAAGCCTGGATGGAAAATTTCTGTAGATTTAAATGAACAGTCAATTAAGGATGAAGCGGGTAAAATCGACATAAAATTCGACATAGACAGCTTTAGAAAATACAGCATGCTAAACGGCTTAGATGATATTGGTATGACTTTAAAACACGAAGATAAAATAAGTCTTTACGAAAAAGAAACCCTGCAAAGATAAATTTATTAATTTCTTAAATTATCTTTTTACTAGCCCTTTAAGATATCCAACTTCTTTATAAATTGCCTGTTTGAAATAGGATGAGTATTCTCCAACATTACGAAACCGTTTTTGGCGATCTGAAACTAATTTTCTCTTTGAGAAAGATTGAATCATCGATATTTCTTTTATTATTTCCCTCAATAAAATCCTAGCAGCATCATTTATATTATTATGAGATCCACCGGATGGCTCCAAAACTATTTTATCGATTATTCCTAATTCGTAACAATCGACTGCTGTTATTTTCAAAGATTCTGCAACATCTTTTGCCTTTTTAGAATCCTGAAAAATCATCTCCGCTGCACCTTCAGGAGAAACAACTGAAAGAATTGAATTTTGCAGCATAAGAGTTTTATTAGTTACCAATAATGGTAATGCTGCTTCACTTCCGCCTTCACCAATAATGATGGAAATTGATGGTGACTCTAAATTCACCATTTTAGAAATAGTTGTCGCAATTGTGTTGGCAAGTCCTCTCTCTTCTGAATCAATTCCGAGCTTCGGCCCCGAACTGTCAACCAATGTTATTAAAGGGAGGGAAAATTTATTTGCTAGTTCCACCATTCGCTGAGCTTTTCTAAAACCTTCAGGTGTTGTTTTTGCATTTTTCAAGTTTTCATTAGGGCTATTTTTATGTTTTTCCTGACCCACAATAGCTACCGTCTGTCCTCCTAAATATCCTACGCCAGTAATAATCGTGGAATCATCTCCATAATGCCTATCGCCATGTAATTCTACAAAATTAGTTATGATTTTTTCTATATACACTCTTGATGTAGGCCTAGAGTCATGTCTTGCAATTTGAACTATATCCCAAACATCATTATTTAGTTTGTTGATGCTAATTTTTCTCGTGTTTTTTGACGCTCGGGTGACCTTTCTACTTATTTTGTATTCAGAACTAAACAAATCCAAGATATTAGATATAGTTTCTTTTAATTTAGGTCTTTCTACAATTGCATCAATCATACCGTGTTTTAAATGGAATTCAGCAGTGTTAGCAGAATTGGGTAAAACACCCAAACTCTCCTTCCTAACTACTTGTAAAGATTGAAGTCCTACCATTGCGCCAGGTTCGCCCAAGATAATATCAGACAAATTAGGAAAACTAGCAAATGTATGTCCAGTAGATGGGTTAGATAATATTGAAATAAAAGGAATGCCTTTCGTTTTAAGTTGATTGGCAACTGTAACAGTTTTTGCCATTTGCATTAAAGATAAAACACCTTCTTGAAATCGATTTCCTCCACTCGTTATAACTGCCACACAAGCTATCTTTTTTTTATATGACCTTTCTAAAGCCAAAGCTACTTTTTCGCCAACCACACACCCCATACTTCCTCCCATAAATCCAAAATCCAATACAATTATTTGCGCCGGAACTCCGCCAATTTCACAAATACCAGTAACAGCTGCTTCAGTCAATCCAGTTCTTTCAGAATCACCCGACAATTTCGTTTTATAAGTCATGCGAGTTTTAAATCCGATTGGATCTGCAGAATATACTAATTTATCAGATTCTTGGAAGGTATCAGGGTCGGTTATCCAGTTAATTCGCTGCCGTGCATCCATGGTGTAATGGAAATTACAGTTTTCACAAACATGATATTGTTTAAAAAACATGCTTTCCGACAACGATTTGTCACATACTAAACAAACATCGCCAAAATCAAGCCTCTGGCTAACAGGGTTTTTTCTTCTAGATATTGATATAAGTAAATCGCTAAGATTTGGTGCCACTTATCTTTTAATCCATAAATTAAGTTGATTAAATTATAACATCTCTCGATTTAGAACCATCACTTTGTGCTACAAACCCATTTTCTTCTAAATCATCCATTAGCCTCGCGGCTCTTGGATACCCTATTCTCAATTTTCGTTGCAATAACGATGTAGAAAGCTTTGTATTTAATTTTGTTAACTCAATCGCCTTTTCCATCATAGGATCGCTATTTGCATCCGCACTTTCTAAAGCACTAGCTCGATCGCTCTCTTCATCAGGTAATTCCAAAATTACCTGACCAACTTCACCTTTTGGGCACTTTATCCAATATTCAACCAGAGATTCAACTTCTTTATCTGAAATATAAACCCCCTGAACTCGTTCAGGCCTAGAATTATCTGCACCCAAATATAGCATATCTCCTTTGCCCAACAATTTTTCCGCTCCGGTAACATCTAATATTGTTCTGGAATCGATTTGAGAAGCAACTCCAAAACTAATCCTACTAGGAAAGTTTGCTTTGATTAATCCAGTTAAAACATCTACCGATGGCCTTTGAGTTGCAACTATAAGATGTATCCCTGTAGCACGTCCTAATTGTGCTAATCTACATAACGATTTTTCCACATCAAATGAAGCTGTCATCATAAGGTCTGCCAATTCGTCGACCGTAACAACAATATAGGGCATATGATTAGTTGTTTTTTGATTATATGTTTCAATATTTCTAGCACCTATGGACTCCATGCGTTTATAGCGCTCTAGCATTTCATTAATCAGGCTCTTCAATAAATCCACAACTTCTATCGGATCTACTACAACCGGCGTTAATAAATGAGGAATACCATTATATGGAGTTAACTCAACTCTTTTAGGATCAATCATTATCAATCTCATTTTTTCTGGAGATTTTTCCATAATCAAACATGAAATAATGGTATTTATGCAAACGCTTTTGCCACTACCAGTTGCACCTGCAATTAATAAATGCGGCATATCTGCTAAATCACAAATAACTGATTGTCCGCCTGTCCCCTTGCCTAAAGCAATAGGCAATTTAGCACTTGATTTAAGCTTTTGAAATTGACTTTCTTGCATTATAGATCGAAGACCAACCAAAGCAGGTGAAGGATTGGGTACTTCAATCCCCACTAAAGATTGTCCCATTACAGGAGTTTCTATACGTATACTCGGTGTTTTTAGCGCGAGAGACAAGTCCTTCTCCCTTTGTATTATGCTATCAACTTTCACCCGTGTTTTATTTTCGATTTTTTCAATAACCGGTTTTCCCAACTCATCCTTTACCACAGTTCCAGCATGGTCTGTTTTCTTAACTTGTCTTGATTTCCGTATCCAACCGGGAATTAATCCATACATCGTAACAGCTGGACCTGGTTTGGTTTGACCTACTTCAACCTCTATTCCATATTCTCCCAAAGTATCTTTTATTATCCTAGAAGTCTTATCGATATCTTGTTGACTTATACCTGGGCTAGATGTCTCCATCAAAACATCTGTATTAGGCAAATTCCATTCATTAACTTCCATCACCTCATCATTGGTGTTTGTTTTTTCTTTATTTCCCTCTATTTTATTAACGCTCTGATTTTGAGATATCTTTGTATCAGTATTGCCTTTTCTGATAAATTCCTTGTCAAATTTAACGCTATTTCCTTCAACATGTTGAGAGTTGGATTCTTCGCTTTCGTCTTTCCGTTTTTCAAAATCTTTACTAAATGAATTTGGTGTTAGTTCATTTATATCTATGTCTTCGTTCAGTTCATAATCAGATATTTCAGGCGCCTCAACATCAACTAATTCACTTTCAGGAATTATTTTATGGCTTTCCTCTAATAAAACTTCATCATCCCGCTGATGCTTTTTACCCGCGACGTTTGAATTGACAGACTTGTTATTGAAAATAGAGCTAAAAAGCAAAGCAGTACTTAGATAAACCATCAATAACAATTTCCAAACTCCAAAACTAGTCGCCAAAATTACTTTAGGATATGGAATTGATACCAAAACGAAAAATATGATTACTAACCTGATGGTTCCTAAGAAGAGATTATCTCCTGATATTTGCAATCCTAAGGATCCACCTAAACTTATAACCTGAAAATCCCCATAAAAATGATTGCCCTGATTTTGAATAGAAATTAGCCCTAACAATCCAATAATAAATACCGGGCTTAAAATTAAGCTGATGAAATACCTTATATGCTTAAAATTAAATTCTTTCTTAATCAACGCATAACACAAAAAACAAACCCAAATTAAGGGCAAAATTATTCCAAATCCAGCGAAGTCTAGAGAGTTTTGAACAGCGTTATTAATTATATTCGATATATTGCTTCTAAAAAAATATCCGCAAATAATTATTACTATGCTCAACCCAAGAATCGTATAGGTAAAGTAGTTTCTTGCAAATATGAAATTTATGGCATTGCTCATAGTTACAAGTTTTCCTTATATTAGTATAAGTTTAGTTTAAACCATGGATAGATAACGCCACATCTCTTAAAAAGGTCAGTAGTTTGGAAATAATTACCGATTTGATATCTTGTTCCCTTTGACTGAAACAAGTTTGGTTTCAATATTACCTACAACCTGACCGGATTCACCGGTCAAAAATAATACCTCTCCATCTTCTATTACAAAAGCATTCTCTTTATCAACACCCGTTTTTCGGGCTAGTCTAGCATGAGCCACCAGATGGCGATACTCTCCATGAATAGGAATGAAATATTTCGGCTTGAATAAACTAATCATTAATTTTAATTCTTCTCTACTTGCATGACCATGAACATGTACTTGTGAATTTTTGTTATAAAAAACTTCTGCTCCCTGCCTGAATAAATTATCAATGGTTTTTGATATTGCTTTTTCATTACCAGGTATTGGAGATGCGGAAACAACGATTGTATCTCCTTTTTTTATTTTTAGATGCTTGTGATCACTATTTGAAATTCGGGTTAAAGCTGACGAAGGTTCTCCTTGAGCACCCGTAGCCAATATTACAACACGGCCATCCTTAATTTTTACAGCTTCGTCCAGCGGAACAAGCATGTCGTCAGGAATATTCATATATCCCATTTTTCTAGCCATTTTCACATTATTTATCATACTTTTGCCAGCTATTGTTACTTTGCGATCAAATTTAGCCGCTACATCTATCACTTGTTGCATCCTAGAAATCAATGACGCAAATGTTGCTACAATTACCCGGCCTTTAGCTTCTCCAATAACCTTATTAAAAGCTTCCTCTATTATAAATTCAGACGGAGTGTATCCTTCGTTTTCTGAATAAGTAGAGTCTGAGCACAAAAGCAATACCCCTTCACCTGCTACCGTGCTCATAGCTTGAAAATTTGTCGGTTTTCCGTCCACTGGTGTATGGTCTATTTTAAAATCACCGGTGTGTATTATCTTTCCCAGAGGAGTTTTAATTGAAATTCCCATTGCGTCTGGAATAGAATGGCAGACCCTAAAAAACTCTATTTCAACATTTCCAATCTTTATTGGTACTCCAGGCTCGATATCATTCAACTCTGTTTCTGCAGCTAAACCATGTTCTTTGAGTTTCACTCTTATAAGTCCGTTAGTAAGAGATGAAGCATATATAGGAAGACCCATATTTTTAATTAAATATGGTATAGCCCCAATATGGTCTTCATGCCCATGTGTTACTAATATCGCTTTTATTCTTTCCGCATTTTCTACAAGATATGAAAAGTCTGGTATATAAAAATCAATATCTGTAACCTGTTGGCCCGGGAAACCTATTCCACAATCAATAATAAATATTTCCTTATCGACTTCTATAGCCATCATGTTCTTCCCGATCTCTCCCAATCCCCCAAACGGAATGATTCTTATTCCGTTTTTTTTATTTTGTATGTAATTGATCATAAATATTCTTATTCCTTAATATTCGTCCTAACCGCCAACTCTATTTTCAAAACAAATTCAACTGGGAATCTGTTTGTATATTTTTATTTTTGGCTACATTCAATCTCTCCATTATTTCTGGAATCTTTGTGAAATCATTTCTTAGTATAGCCATGATATTGCCGTTTCTTAATCCGGCAGCCGGGTGATAAACTGGAAACAGCGGGATGTTTTTATATTTCATTAATCTCCCTCTAGAATTAGCGAGGGTCCTATTTGGTAAAAATCTGGTCAATGGATATCTGCCTAAAGTCACAATCAACTTAGGCGAAATCATTTCTAATTGTTCCTTAAGGTAATCGCCACACGCCTTAATCTCGTCGGGCAACGGATCTCTATTATTAGGAGGTCTGCATTTTAACAAATTTGTTATGTAAACATCTTTTCTTGAAAGATTTATGCCTTCTAGCAATTTATCCAGCAATTGACCTGCTCTTCCAACAAACGGCTTACCTGATTGGTCTTCATAATATCCGGGTGCTTCCCCGGTAAAAAAAATGTCTGATGAAAACGATCCCTCACCAGGAACTGCTTTTGTTCTCTTATACCCAAGACAACAGTTTGTACAATTGTTGATTTTTTCAACTAATTTTTTATATTCAATCATTTAAAAAGACTAGGTATTCTTGCTTCTTTAAGCCAATCACCATCATTTCTAAACCAAATGATTCTTAGTCTTGAACACCTTTATCTTTAAGATAATCGATAGCTTTCTGAACAGTAGTGATGCTTTCGGCATCATCGTCACTTATTTCTATCGGTGTTTCATCATTTCCAAATTCTTCTTCAAAAGCCATAATCAATTCTACTAAATCCAAAGAATCCGCATTCAAATCCTCTGTGAAGCTGGATTCTGGTTTTACTTCAGCTTCTTCTACACTTAATTTATCTGCTACAACAGCCTGAACTCTTTCTAAAACCGTAGCCATATTAAAGACTCCTTAAACATTTATTCCT
>CAZYCG010000033.1:0-9794 GCA_964645865.1 uncultured Dehalococcoidia bacterium
AAGTCAGGGTTTAATAGATCCGACCCTATAACATTGCCTGAAAATGTATTGGATTGGTCTCTTTTCACATTACCAAAAGCATTATCATTAAAAACCAATACTACAGCATTTATTCCATACTTAACTGCTGTTGCTAATTCCTGTGAATTGAACAAAAATCCGCCATCACCAGAAATTGCTACTACAGCTTTATCGGGACAAGCTACTTTTGCGCCAAGAGCCGTTGGATAAACATATCCCAAATTACCAAAATAGTTTGAAGTAATATATGATCTTGGCTGATAAGCTTCGTAATAAACTCTCGAATAATATCCTATTTGCGTTACTCCTTGTACCACTATACCGTCACTAGGCACAGCATTTCTAATCGCTTTTAGAAAAGATGCTTGCGGCTCAACTGAATTAAATTTAGAAGAAACCTTTTCCTTATGTTCACTAACTTCCTTGTGTCTACTGTTTTTTCTAGGGACTAGAGATTCCACTATCGGATATAAAAGATCTAAAGCTACTTTCGCATCTGCATTAATTCCCACTTCAGCTGGATGGTTACGTCCAATTTCTTCATCATCTACATCAATCTGAATCAATTTCACATTATCTTCGAGACCAACACCATGAAACCTTGTTCCTACAGCTAATACAACATCATATCCACTTGTGAAATCTCCCAAAGCATTTGTACCAAATCCATTCGAACCCATTGATAAAGGATGCTTATCTGAAAATCCACCTTTACCCGACTGAGTTGTAAATACAGGGGATTGGATATAATCAACAAGTTTAGTTAATGCTTCAGAAGCTCCTGAAGATATAACTCCACCACCAACCCATACTATAGTTTTTTTGGATTCAGATAACAATTTTGCTGCCTCAAGCAAATCTTCTTCCTTAGGATAAAGCAACGGATATTGTTCGTTTTTTGGGCTGAAATTTGAATCATCAAACTCTTCGGCAAATGTATCAGGAGGAACTTCTATTTCTACAGGTCTAGGTCTTCCGGTTCTTAATTGATAGAAGGCGCGCTCTACCGCTGCTTCTATTTGAGATGCATCCACCACTCTTTCGGCAGATTTAGTAATTGGTTTCATTACATCAAGTTGTTCATGGATTTCATGTAATTCTCCACCTTCAACACCAATGAAATCTTTATTTATTTGACCAGTCAAAACCAATACAGGAGAAGAAGCCGAATAAGCAGTACCTATAGCCGCACTAGCATTCAATAATCCAGGGCCTGGTACAACTACACAAACCCCTTCTTTGCCACTAGCTCTAGCATATCCGTCAGCCATATATGCCGCACCTTGTTCATGCCGGGTTACTATAAAATTAATTTCAGGATTCTTATAAAATGCATCCATTAAGTGATATAGTTGAACACCAGGTATCCCGAAAACTACTTCAACGCCTTTAGCTTTGATGCTTTCTACTAAAGCCTCCCCTCCAGTTTTACTCATGTTACTCCTTTAGATAATTCCTTATTCAGATATTTCATTTTCAAAAAACTGTTGTATGTTTCCAACTGGAATCTTAACAGCATCTGCACTAGATCTTACCTTTATTTCAACTACACCTTCTTTAAGATTACGGGTACTAATCACAACACGATAGGGCACGCCAACTAAATCAGCGTCTTTGAATTTTACACCAGCTGATTCGGCCCTATCATCAAATAAAACTTCAATATTTAAACTACGTAGTTTTTCATAAACTTCAAAAGATGTTTTACTTATATTTTCATCATCGATATTTAATGCAGTCAACCATACTTTAAAAGGTGAAATCGATACAGGCAAAACCATCCCCGATTCATCATTATTTTGTTCAATAACCGCTGCTAATAACCTACCTACTCCGATACCATAGCACCCCATTTCGATGGTACCTCTCTGCCCTTCCCCATCAAGAAAACTTGCTTCAAACACTTCACTATATCTACTGCCTAATTTAAAAACATGCCCCACTTCAATACCTCTGCGAGTTTTTAATCCTCCACCACATTTACATTTATAGCCATCATTAGCCTTAGCTATATCTACAATATTTGAAGAACTAAAATCACGATTGAAAATGACATTTTTTATATGATAATCAGGTTTATTAGCACCAGCAACAAAACATCCAGTTTCTACTAGAGAATCGTCAACAATAATCTTTATACCATTTAGTCCAACCGGAGAAACATATCCTGCTGCTATTGAATGATTAGAAAGACTATCATCACTAGCAACCAATAATTGATTTGATTTCAAAAAATTCTTGAGTTTAGTTTCGTTAATTTCTAAATCTCCGCGCAAGCAAGCTAAAACTAATTCTCCATCAGAATCATACATTACAGATTTAAGTGTTTGGCTAGAAGTTATGTTTAAAAATCCCACCAATGCTTCTATAGTTTTAACATTAGGGGTATGAATTTCTTCAATAGGATCATTTGTCAATTTAGTTTCTATAGACTTATCGAAAGCAGCTTTTTCTTCATTAGCTGCGTAACCACAAGATTCACACATAATTACCGTATCTTCTCCAACATCTGAAAGCGCCATGAATTCATGTGATGCTTTTCCTCCGATGGCTCCACTATCCGCTTCAACCATAATTACCTCAAGACCGCATCTTTCATATATACGTTGATATGCTCCGATCATATCGTTGTAAGTTTTATCCAACCCTTCTTCATCAACATGAAAACTATATGCGTCTTTCATATCGAATTCACGGACTCTTAATAGTCCTCCTCTAGGCCTCTCTTCATCACGAAATTTTGTCTGTATTTGATAAAGCACTAAAGGTAAATCTCTGTAACTAAAAACGTTGAACTTCACCATAGATGTAAGTACTTCTTCGTGAGTTGGAGCCATAACCATAGTATTACCCCGTCTATCTTTAAAATTAAACAGAGTATCACCAAAAACACCGAATCTACCTGACTTTTCCCATAGTTCAGCAGGTTGCAAAGCTGGCATTCGCAATTCTTGACCGTCTATACCGTCTAGCTCTTCTCTAATTATCTGCTCTATTTTTCTCAATGACTTCCAGCCCAAAGGCAAATAGCTATAAACACCAGACCCTATTTGAGTAATAAATCCTGCTTTTAGCATCAACCTATGGCTATCAAGTTCAGCTTCAGAAGGATCATCTCTTAATGTTTTACCAAACAATTTAGAAATTCTAATTTTTTTACTCCAGCTTAATTCAAAATTGTGTTGGCCGAAATTTTCAAACCGTTTCAGCCAATTCTTTTTCTAATTTACCAATCTCCTCCATCAATGCAGGAAGCATTTCGCTTTCATCAACTATTTTGGACTTCTGACCTTTTGTAAAAATTATAGCCCTACCTGCTCCAGCAGCAATACCAACATCAGCGTCCTTAGCTTCACCAGGACCGTTAACTTCACAACCCATTACCGCTACTTTTATTGGGGTATCAATCTTTTTTAATAATTCATCAACCTGGTTTGATAGTTTTACAACGTCTACATCTGCTCTTCCGCAACTAGGACAAGCAATCAAAGTCACACCATCTTTTTTCAAATCCAAGGATTTAAGAATCTCTGTACCAATTATAATTTCTTCCTCAGGTGGTGCACTTAATGAAACTCTTATAGTATCCCCTATTCCTTGGTACAGCAGTGTACCTATACCAATCGCACTGCGTATACTTCCAGCTTTAGCTGTGCCCGCTTCTGTAATACCCAAATGAAAAGGGTATGGCACTAATTCGGCCATTTTCTTATACGCCAATACGGTGGTATCAATATCAAAAGCTTTGAGAGATATTTTTATCAAATCAAAATCAAGATCTTCTAAAAGTCCGATTTCCCATAAACCCGTGTCTACCATATGATCTACAACAGTATATTCGCCATCTTTAGCTTCAGCTGGTTTTGGCAATTCATTAACCTTATCAGCGTGTCTCGACAACCCGCCAAAAACACCAATTTTACCAACTGGAGGAAGACTTCCAAAATTCACACCTATTCTTATCGGTACTTGTCTTATTTTTGCTTCTTTAACTATTTCTTGAACTTTAGATTTATCTCTTATATTCCCCGGGTTTAATCGCAGACAATCAACACCATTTTTTAAAGATTCAAGAGCCAATTTATAATGAAAATGAATATCAGCTACAACAGGCAACTTACTTTTTTTGACGATGTCTTTTAATGCAACAGCTGCTTCCATATCCGGAACGGCACATCTGACAATATCTCCACCGGCCTCAGCTATAGCATCTATTTGATTAACCGTAGCCTTCACATCACGAGTATCCGTCTTAGTCATTGACTGTACAGATATCTGGGCATTCCCACCTATTAAAACATTACCGATGTTTATTTGACTAGTTACACGCCTTTTGAACATTTTCTATATTAAAAGAGACTTTCTCCACTTATAATCCTACTGATATCAACAAAACTCATTAACAAAATCAATCCCATCAAAGCCAAGAATCCTACTATATGGGCTGCATTTTCAATTCTTTGAGATACCTTCCTACCACCCCGCACCAATTCTACAATGATAAATAAAACCCTTCCACCATCTAAAGCAGGAATAGGCAACATATTTACAATTGCTAGATTCAAACTAATAAATGCTGCTAGTTGAAAAATCCAACTAGCTCCCATTCTAGAAACCCCTTCAGCAGTTATTTGTGCCATTCCTATTGGCCCTACGAAACCTGGGTTAGTCCTAGAAGAAACAGCCTGAGATAAACTATCCCAAGTTAATACAAATATACCTGATATTGTACTAAATGATTGAGTTATTGAATCAAAAAATGATGATTGTTCGGAGACGAACCTCGGATTAGACAATCCGATTAAAATTCCTATAGCTCCTTGATTCAGCTTATCTCCTGCCTCAAAATTGGCATCATAGCTTTTAGCTGCTTCAACTGAAATTTGTTCTTCACCAACCAACGCTCTATCGGCACCTTTTGAAGAAGAATCGTAACGAAAAGAGCCATCTTTTTCCAATTTCAATTCAAAATCCGTATTTAAATCAACAAATTTCGCGGTGCCATCTGTTACTTCTTCAACAACGTCGAGCACAGGAGGATTTTTCCTGGGTATAAGTCTTATATTTTCTAAAACCATACCTTCATTACTTTCAGAATTTAAACCTGCTACTAAAGTGTTTTTCTTTAATGTTATGTCTGTTTCTTTACCAAGATTCTCATTAATTATCTTTAATAGTTGGTTTAAATCATTAATTCTTTCATCATTTACTTTAACAATTACATCACCATTTTCTATTCCGGCATTAAAAGCAGGTGAGCCTGGTACAACAGCATTAATAATTACTTCTCCACCTGACAGTGATTGATGTGGCATCATAAAAGAAATCATGAATATCAAAAACGGAATAACTAGATTCATAAAAGAACCAGCTATTAATACAACCAATCTCTGAAATGGATTAGCAGAACTGAAACTACCTGGACCTTCAAATTCTTTTTCCCCGGCCATTTTTACAAAACCTCCGACCGGAATCAGATTGACAGAATAAATAGTACCTTTGTAAGAATAACCAAATATTCTTGGAGGAAAGCCAAATCCAAATTCTAGAACTTTGATTTTAAACAATTTGGCTGTTACAAAATGACCTAATTCATGAACAAAAATCAAAAATGCCAGAACAGGAATAATTATCAACCAATTCATCAATTCAAACATAAAACATTCACTTAACTAAATCCTCTACCTGTTTCTTTGCCCAATTTGCAGCTTCCAAAGCTTGATGCACATTCGGATTTGGTACTGATACGTGCCTTTTAGTAGCATTTTTTATGACAGTGTCAATTTCAGTGTACTTTATTTTTCCAGATAAAAATAATTCAACTGCCATTTGATCTGCTCCTGATAATACAGCAGGCCAAGTATCTCCCCTTTTTCCATATTCGATACCCAAAACAAAGCATGGATATCGATTCAAATCCAATTTTTCAAATGACAATTTACCAACATCAATTAGGTCAACTCTGGAAATTTCCGGGTTAAATTTACGGAATGGATACAACAAAGAATACTGGATTGGCATTCTCATATCCGGCTTACTAATCTCTGCTTTAATCGAACCATCAACAAATTCAACCATCGAATGTACTAGACTTTCTGGATGAAGTACAACCTCAATATCTTCCCACGGTATATCAAATAGATAATGAGCTTCTATTACTTCGAAAGCTTTATTCATTAAAGTAGCTGAATCAACAGTTATTTTGTCACCCATTTTCCATGTAGGATGATTCAAAGCTTGACTTGGTGTTACGGCAGATAATGATTCCAACGGAAAATCTCTCAATGCCCCACCAGAAGCCGTAATAATCAATTTGTTGATCGCTTTTTGTTCTCCTTTTAAACACTGCCATATTGCATTTGGCTCACTATCAAGGGGGAATATATCTACATTATTCTCTTTAGCCCTTGATACAAGCTCTTTACCTGCTATAACAATTGATTCCTTGTTGGCCAATGCTATATTTTTTTTATTATCTATAGCAATTAATGTAGGCACTAATGCTATATCCCCTGAAGTCGCAGTAACAATCACATCAACTGATGGTAAAACTACTATCTCTTCTATTGATTTTTCAAAACACCCATATGAATTTAGTTTGAGTTTTTGTTCCTTTGTACAATTGCTATGAATCCATTCAGGTTTGAATTCAATAATTTGTTGTTCAAACAATGCGAAATTACTTCCTGCAACTAAAGCTATTACTTTAAAATCATCAGGAAAAGCACGGACTACATCCAATGTCTGAGTGCCAACAGAACCAGTTGAACCTATAATTACTATGTTTCGCACTAGCTTACCCATACGAACCCATAATAAGTCACTGGTAAATTTAATAAAACTGAATCTAATCTATCCAAAACCCCACCATGCCCGGGAAAAATCGTACCGGAATCTTTAACCCTAGCGACCCGTTTTAATTTAGATTCTCCTAAATCTCCAATGATCCCTGTAATTGCAACCAAAAGTCCTCCTAACACTACGATTAAAATCGAAGGATTCAAATCAAATATTTCAAACTTGGCAAAAATATAGTTTATTATTAAACTGGTTAAAATTGCTCCTATAATCCCAGCAATAGCACCTTCTACTGTTTTCATTGGACTTATATTAGGTGCCAATTTATGTTTGCCAAAACTCCTACCGACAAAAAATGCTGCCATATCGGAAACCATAACAACTAATATCATCCAATAAGCGAAGTAAACTCCATTATCAAGGCTCCTCAACAAAATACCGTATGCCAAACCACCTCCGAAACAAATAGCCATTAAATATGTGGTGACCGAGTCTAAAATATTTGTTCTATATTTAAATCGCTCAATCAGCCAAACTAAGATAATCGATGTAACTACGGATATTAATGCAAATGAATAATAATCTTCGTATTCTTCCATAGTAAGGAAATGGCCAAATAAAACTATTGCGCATGCGCAAATTAAAAACATTGTCCTTGGAGTCTTAAACCCTATTTTATTTGACAATGTATTTAATTCTAAAGATCCAATTACAGCTAACACAAAGACTGCTATTGAGAACCATATCCCGCCAGCAAAAATGACTCCAACTAGGATTGGTATTCCGATTGAAGCGGTGACTATTCTTGATTTCATACGTTACATCCAGCCAGTATTCCCTACCTAAATTGTTCCATATTTTCTATGTCTATTACTATAAGAATACAAGGCATTTTTTATTTCATCATCGTCAAAATCTGGCCATAAAACAGGACTAGAATAGTATTCAGAATAAGCTGATTGCCAAATCAAAAAATTACTAATTCTCATTTCACCTGCTGTTCTAATTATCAAATCTGGATCAGGTAATTGATTATCATATAGATAGTTTGAGAATGTTTCTTCGTTTATATTGTCCGGATCAATTTTTTCCCTCACAATATTTTTTATAGCGTCAATTATTTCTGTTCTTCCACCGTAATTAAATGCTATCGTCAAAATCATTCTTTCGTTTGATTTTGTTAGTTCAATCGATTCTTTAATCGATTGCCCTAATTCGCTAGGAATTGAATCAAGTCTGCCTATATGCCTAATCTGTACACCGTCAGAATGTAATTTAGGGGTTTCTTCAACAATCGATTGGGCAAGTAAGTCAAAGAGCATATTCACTTCAGTTTCAGGCCTTAACCAATTCTCTGTGGAAAATGCATAAAGAGTCAGATACTTGATTTTATTTTCAGCAAAACATTTGATGACACGTCTCAAATTTTTGGTGCCCGCCTCATGGCCTTGAGCCCTTGGCAATCCTTTTTGAGAAGCCCATCGCCCATTACCATCCATGATTACAGCTACATGAGGAGGTATGTTTTCAATTATTGTATTATCTTTGGATTTAGTGTTTGGCATCGTCTAAAAGTTAAATAAACATCCAATAATACTTTAAGTGGTCATTATTTCTTTTTCTTTAACTTTGGACGATTCACTTATCTTTTCTACAAATTCGTCAGTTATATCCTGTAATTCTTTCGACGCTCTTTTCATATCGTCCTGAGAAATCTCTTTATCTTTCTCCAAAGTTCTTAGTTCATTCACAATTGATCTTCTGATATTGCGAATCGCCACATTTCCTTCTTCAGCTCGCTTAGATAATACTTTAACCAAATCTCTTCGTCTCTCTTCTGTCAATGGAGGAACACTAAGCCTGATCAAGGAACCGTCATTTTGCGGGCTTAATCCTAAATCAGATTTCAATATTTCCTTTTCCAAATCTACAATGATTTGTTTATCCCATGGTTCAATCATGATAGTTTGGGAATCACCTAAAGACACAGATGCAACCTGGTTAATCGGCAACATTGAACCGTAATAATCCACTCTAATATTATCAATCAATTGGGTAGTAGCACGACCAGTTCTAATAGAACCCAAATCTCTATTGAATGCTTCTAAGGATTTATTCATATTTGTTTTGGCTTGAGTTAAAAGTGTTTGGTTATCAGGCATACTATAAACCCTCCTTGCTATAAATTATTTTATTGAAAATCAATTAAATAAGAAAGTTGGAAATATTTCAGTCTAGACTAATCAAATTAACATAATTTAGCAAATTTAATGTTTATTTGATGCCACCATCGAACCTATTTGGGCTCCATTTATTAATCGCTTTAGATTTCCAGATTCAAACATATTGAATACTTTTATTGGAACGTTATTGTCCATACATAAGGAAATAGCCGTGGTATCCATAACCTCTAATCTTTTTTCAATGACATCTCGGTAGGTCAGAAAATCGTATTTAGTTGCATTTGAATCTACGTTTGGGTCAGACGAATAAACTCCATCTACTTCGTGCTTAGCCATAATCAAAACCTGAGCTTCTATCTCTATCGCTTTTAAAGCCGCTGCTGTGTCAGTTGTAACATACGGATTACCAATTCCTGCAGCAAATATAACCACTCTACCTTTTTCTAAATGCCTCATGGCCTTCCTGCGTATATATGGTTCAGCTACCTGCTGAATATCAATTGCTGTCTGAGTTCGAGTTAAAACATCAAACTGATTTTCTAATGAATCCTGTAGAGCAAGAGCATTGATCACGGTTGCTAACATGCCGGCATAATCTGCTGTTGCTCTGTCCATACCTTTAGCAGCAGCTTCAGAGCCCCTCCAAATATTTCCACCACCAACAACGACCCCAATTTCAATGCCCATATCTACAAGGGTTTTAATTTCCCCAGCCATAAAGCCTACAGAGGTAGTATCTATTCCGAATCCTTTATCGCCTTTAAAAGACTCACCGCTCAATTTTAAAAGTAT
>CAZYCG010000033.1:9894-15750 GCA_964645865.1 uncultured Dehalococcoidia bacterium
AGAGTTTTAAAATCATCAGTACGCGCAACGAAATCAGTCTCACAGTTAACTTCTACAATTGAACCTATCCTACCTCCTGCATGTATATAGGATGCGACAACACCTTCTTCTGTTGCTCTTGAAGATTTTTTTGCTACTGAAGCTAAGCCTTTTTCATGCAAAATTACTTTCGCTTGCTCAATATCACCGCTCGCCTCGATTAAGGCACTTTTACAATCCATGATACCCGCACTTGTCAGTTCACGTAGTTCTTTTATATCACTTAATTGAGGTTCCAAGTTAGACTCTCCATCACAATTCTTATTCTGAAAAAAATCTGATTAACTGTTTTTTGTCTCAATATCGGAAGAGGCATCTACAGATATTGATTCGTCTTGTTTTTCTGTATTTTCGGTTTGAGTTTCTTCAGCACTTTCTGAATCCACTTCTTGAGCGACCTCTGTCGAAGCCTCTACTTTATCAACTGTTTCACCAGTTTCTTGTTGTTTTTGTATTTCTGGTTGTTCAGTAGTAACATGAGAAACCTTTTCGCTTTCTTTAGGAACAGAATCCTGTATTGGATCAGAAACGACCCCAGTGGCTTCTGCAATGTGCTGGTCAGAACCCTCATTCATAGTTGATTCAACATTATTTAATTCTGTCACACCTTCAATTACCGAATCAGCTATAGTTGAAACGACTAATTTCACTGATCTCATTGCATCATCATTACCAGGAATTGGCCAGTCAATTAAGCTTGGATCACAATTCGTATCCACTAATGCAACGATAGGAACGCCAACTTTTCTTGCTTCGGCTATAGCAATATCTTCTTTACCTATATCGATAACAAATAATGCACCTGGCAATTCGGTCATATCTTTAATACCGCCAAAAAACCTGTTTAATTTAACAATCTTTTCTTCCATTTTAAGGGCTTCTTTTTTTGGTAGTACTTCAAATTCTCCCTTTTCCTTTTTTGTTTCTAGTTCAACAAGATAATCTATACGCTTCTGTATAGTTCTAAAATTTGTTAAAGTACCGCCTAACCACCTGGTCGTTATAAAAAATGACCCAGAACGAGTTGCTTCTTGCTCTACAGCTTCTTGAGCTTGTTTCTTAGTCCCAACCATCAGTATTTTTTTACCTGAAGCTGCAATATCCTTAACAAATCCTCTAGCAGTTTCCAAACATTTTACGGTTTTTTGCAAATCAACAATATGAATACCATTTCGGTGAGAATATATATATTGGTCCATTTTAGGATTCCAATATTTCCGCTGATGTCCAAAATGAACTCCTGCTTCTAACAAAGACTTCATCGAGACATTCGGACGTACATTTGTCTTTTCGGTTTTTTCTACAACTTCATTCTGTTTTTCAGTTTGTTGAACCATATGATTTAATTACCATGCCTTAATTTTCTTAACATTTTCAGGCAAATAGTCTGAAAATTTGTATATAGGAATATCTATAAACCAGACTGAAGAAGTATATCATACGTATTTGATTAGCGTAAATGCCAATTCCATTCCGTTGAGTAAATTAAACCAGATATGATATGATGAAATACGAAAAACATAAAAAGGAAAAAATTTATTAATGGCAGTGGACAAGTTAAAAGTAGCTAAAGAATTTAAATCCAGTGAAAATGACAATGGATCTACTGAGGTACAGATTGCCATACTTACCTCAAGAATAAATGGACTTACAGAGCATCTTAGACACCACAAGCATGACCAATCAAGCAAGAGAGGTCTTCTAACGCTCGTGGGTAAAAGAAGAAAGCTTCTTCATTATTTGAATAATAAAGATACATCCCAGTATGAATCTATTACTGATAAACTTTCAATAAGAAGATAGAAACCTCCTGATTTATTAATTCCCCTACTTATTTTCTTAATCTTTATTGCCTTATAACTTTCAAAGGATGTTAATTATTTATGAGTTCTATATTTACACACGATTTTGGTAACCATACCTACGAATTTCAAACCGGTACATTGGCTAAACAAGCTAATGGTTCAGTGTTAGTCAACTATGGCGATTGTTCATTACTAGTAACAGCAACTATGAGCGATCCTAGGGAAGGTGTTGACTTTTTCCCATTAACTGTTGAATTCTCCGAAAGAATGTATGCACGAGGAAAGATTCCTGGAGGGTTCTTTAGGAGAGAAGGAAGACCAGGAAGCGATTCAATCTTAATATGCAGGCTTATAGACCGCCCGATTCGCCCCATATTCCCGAAAGGGTTCAGAAATGAGGTGCAGGTTGTAATAACACCGCTTTCTGCAGATTTAGAAAATCCTTTAGATATACCATCACTAGTTGGAGCATCATTCGCTTTATCAATTTCAGACATACCATTTTCGGAACCAATAAGTGCATGCAGAGTAGGCTATGTTGACGGTGAATATATTATAAATCCATCATACTCTCAAATTGAATCTAGCGAACTAGATATCGTAGTTGCAGGATCCAAATCAGGAATTACAATGCTAGAAGCCGGAGCAACTGAAGTTTCAGAAGAAGTTGTATTAGAGGCAATAAAACAGGGGCAATTAGAAAACGAAAAATTAATTAAATTCCAGTATGAAATTATGGAATCAATCGGTAAAACAAAAATCCCATTTGAATCAGCAGCAGTTGACTCAACTCTTATCAATAAAATAGAGGATCTTGCAAGTTCAAAAATAAAAGACATATTCATGTCTGTAAAGGGTAAACAAGAACAGGCAACCGCTATAAACGAACTTGAAGCGGAACTTGAAAAACAATTTGAAGAAACAGACCCAGACATAGAAATCAAAGAAGAATTCGAACATGTCAAAGATATGGCTTTCAGAGAAATGGTTTTAACTGAAAAGATAAGACCCGATGGAAGGGGTCTTAACGACATTAGACCTCTTGACTCATCAGTTGGATTTTTGCCAAGAACCCATGGTTCTTCGATATTCGAACGTGGTGAAACACAAGCAATTGGTATCGTCACGTTGGGTTCTGAAAAAGATGCTCTAAAATTAGACAATTTGAGCCCACAAGACTCCAAACACTTTTTATTTCATTACAACTTCCCTCCTTATAGCGTAGGAGAAACTGGTAGAATCGGTGTCAGTAGACGAGACACAGGACATGGTGCTTTAGCTGAAAGAGCCTTAGAACCGGTGCTCCCTTCAATCGAAGAATTCCCTTATACAATTCGAGTAGTATCCGAGGTAGTCGGTTCAAATGGAAGTACTTCGATGGCAAGTACATGCGCTGGAACACTGGCCCTCATGGATGCTGGGGTCCCAATCAAATCGCCAGTAGCAGGCATATCTATTGGACTTGTAGCAAGTGAAAATGGAAGTTTTGAAACATTAACTGACATACAAGGACTTGAAGATCACGCTGGAGATATGGATTTTAAAGTAGCGGGAACTGAAGATGGTATTACTGCTATCCAACTCGATATAAAAATATCCAGCATCGGATACGATATTATTGAACATACCCTTGAACAAGCGAAGTCAGCTAGATTCGAAATTCTAAAGAACATGAAATCTGCTATAGGTGGTCCAAGAGATGATCTCAGCCCACATGCTCCTAGAGTAACTCAGATTCAAATACCAAAAGATAAGATAGGATTGGTTATAGGACCTGGAGGAAAGACAATCCGAAGCATAACTGAACAAACTGGCGCAACCGTGGATATACAAGATGACGGTACAGTGTTGATTGGATCTTCGGAAAAAAGCGCTTCTGAAGACGCAATCAAAATCATAGAAGATTTAACACGAGAAGCAAAAGTCGGTGATATTTTTACTGGTAAAGTTGTCAGAATTATGGATTTCGGTGCATTTGTTCAAATTTTACCAGGGAAAGATGGAATGATTCACATCAGCGAAATTGCAAACTACAGAGTAAATGCTGTTGAGGATGAAATTCAACTAGATGAAGAAGTAACTGTAATAGTAAAAGACATCGATAAATTAGGAAGAATAGCCTTATCAAGAAAAGCTTTATTATCATCGGAAGAATCTTCTGAAACAAATACTGAAGAAAAACCCAATGATAAAAAAGGGAAAAACAAAAATTGGCGTAAGCGTGATTAAATTCGACTTGTAGGAGATTAGCAAATGTCAAAAATTAAAGTTGTAATTAGTGGCATAAGCGGAAAAATGGGTCAAGAATCACTGAAAGCTGTACACGCACAAAGTGATATGGAAGTTATAGGCGGGACTTGTAAATCTCCCCAAAATCCCATATTAACCATCCCAGGAAGTTCGATTAAAATTCCTGCAACTGCTGATTTAGAACCAATAATATCAGAAGCTGATGTGCTGTTGGACTTTACAAACTCTGAAGTGGCTATTCAAGCAATTAGAATAGCGGCCAACCATAAAGTGCCTATAGTTACCGGTTCAACGGGATTCAATGCGGAAATGATAAAAGAAATAGAAACAATATCTGAAAAAAACAAATTAGGGATAATTGTTGCACCCAATTTTGCCATAGGAGCTGTCTTAATGATGCACCTGGCAAAAACAGCGGGGCAATTCTTCGAATTTGCTGATTTAATAGAATCTCACCATGAACAAAAACTAGATTCCCCATCAGGCACCGCTATATCAATAGCAAAAGCTGCTTTAGAAAATCGCAGTTTTGGATTTACGTCAGTACAATCACAAAAAGAATTGATTGAAGGATCAAGAGGAGGAAACCTAGACGGGGTAAATATCCACAGTTCTAGAATGCCAGGAAGAGTAGCTCATCATGAGCTAACTTTTGGAACAATAGGACAGACTTTTACAATTAAACATGATTCAATAAATAGAGAAAGTTTTATGCCTGGAGTAATAATGGCAATAAAACATGTCATTGGACGGCCTAAACTCATATGGGGGCTCGAAAAGGTAATGGGACTTTGAATTTAATTCATATGAGATCCACCATTAACGTTTATAGCCTGTCCAGTTATATTATGAGCATAATCTGAAGCTAAAAAAGCTACCGCGTAAGCAATATCTTCTGGAGTTTGTTCTCTTTGCAAAGGAATTCTGTCTTTAATGGTAGCATCAAAAATTTCCCTTGGAGTATAACCCTTCCACTTCTCTTCATCCAAACTCCAACGATTCGCTATCCTCTGCCACATTGGAGTCCACAATATTCCAGGGCATATAGCATTAACGTTTATACTAAATTCCGCAAGTTCTAAAGCCCAAGCCTGAGTCAAATTTATCACACCGGCTTTAGACACCCCATATGGCGGACTAGTTACAGTGCCTAATCTACCAGTTATAGAAGACATATTAATGATTTTACCCCTACGATTCGATTTCATAGTTGGTATAACCGCTTCAGTTATTTTAACCATGCCTTTCAAATTAACTGCATAAATCGCATCCCAGTCACTTTCGTCAGGGACATCCCTTTCTTCCCAACCTCTAGCTCCAATTGTACCCGCATTATTCACTAAAACATCTATGGAAGAGAATTCGTCAATTATCTTATTTACAGCAGAATCAACTGAGTCTCGGTTAGTCACATCCAATTTTAATATTAAACATTTATTGCCGACACCAATTAATTCGTCATATGTTTCACCCAAATCATCTTCATTGATATCTGTTGCGATAACCTGAGCACCTTCTTTTGCTAATTGAATCGAAATAGCTTTACCAATACCCCGTGCTGCTCCTGTAACTAAAGCGACTTTACCATTTACATCCATGTGTATATTCCTTAATTTGTTTTATCAAAATCTATGATTATAGGAGGTTTAACTTCAACCAATTAAACCTATCATTGATCTGCTTTCGATTCATACGGCCCTAACTCTACATCTACATAATCTCGATGATAATTCTTACCCATTAAATACTTAATCTCAAGCTC
>CAZYCG010000034.1:0-15718 GCA_964645865.1 uncultured Dehalococcoidia bacterium
ATCGAATATACTTGTCCAATTCTTTCAGATTCTTTAGCATTGGCATTCCAAATAGATGAGTCACTCTTCAAAGTGCCGCTGTATATCTTTATATGTGATAATTTACCTACAAAAGGGTCTGCTGATGTTTTGAATATTAAAGCTGCGAGAGAATCTGAATCATGACCGATTTCAATTGGTTCATTTGTACCTGCTTTAACGGCCTTGATGTCTTTTTCATCTAACGGAGTTGGAAAAAAAGAAATAATTGAATCCATGAATTCAGATGCAGTTGCTTCGATTTCAGTTGAACCTAAGAATACCGGATTGATTGAACCTGTTTTGATTCCGTTTTTTAGACCTGACAATAATTCTTCATCGGTAAGAACTTCTCCTTCAAGGTATTTAGTAGCTAATTCATCATCTGTTTCAGCTACTAATTCAATAAGTTCTTCACGCATTAATTCGGCTTCATCTTGATCTACGCTACTGTTGCCAGCTGATTGAAGTAGATTAACTGATCCTGAAAAACCATCAGCATTTAAAGGGATTTGAAGTGGTATACATTGTCTTCCGAAAGTCGATTTAATTGAGGATAATAAAGATTCAAAATCAACATTTTCTCTGTCCATTTTACTTATATAGATACTTCTAGGTATTTTATGGGTGCTAGCTAAATTCCACATCTGGATTGTTCCAGTTTCAATTCCTGCAGCAGCAGATATCACTATAATTGCGGATTCTGCAACTCTTAAACCAGATATCACCTCTCCTCGAAAATCAGCGTATCCAGGAGTGTCAATCAAATTGATTTTATGGTCTTTCCAGATGGTTGGGAGAATTGTAGTTTGTACACTCGTCTGTCGCTTTTGTTCTTCGGGTTCGTAGTCAGAAATGGTTGTTCCGTCTTCTATTTTACCAATTCTTGAAGTGTGCTTTGCAGCATATAGCATGGATTCACCAAGCATTGTTTTGCCTGAACCGCCGTGTCCCATTAAAAGTACGTTGTGAATATTTTCAGCATTGATTTTAGCCATGTTAACCTCGTTTGCGCCTAAATTTCGTTAGTATCACACTGCAACGTCAATGAATATTAATATAGTAAACCATCGTAGATATAATTAATCTATATTCCCATGATGTTATATCCAGTGTCAACATGGATAATTTCGCCGGTTATACCACTAGATAAATCACTAGATAAAAATAATGCAGTTTTAGAAACTTCTTCAGTTGTAATATTCCTTTTGAGTGGAGATTTTTCTTTATGGATATTCTTCATGTCTCGATATCCAGAAATGACCCTTGAAGAAAGGGTGTCGAGAGGACCTGCCGATACCGCGTTTGCTCTTATATCAAGATGTCCGAGATCAGCAGCTATTTGTTTTATTTCGTTCTCTAAAGCTGCTTTTGCAGTTCCCATAACATTGTAACCTGGAAATACTCTTGTGGAAGCTTGATATGTCATAGATACGATTGATCCACCATTAGTCATATATTTTGAACCATAGCGCGCAATTGGGATTAACGAGTAGGCACTTATGCTTAAAGCAGTGATAAATCCATTTTTGGAAACGTCTACAAAAGGTCCTCCCAAATCATCCTTATCAGCGAACGCAATGCTATGAATAATAATATCAATGTTCCCAGATTTGGAAGCGTCTCCAATTTTTTTCATTGCATTTTCAATCTGTGAATCTTCACTAGCATCGCACTCTACCAAGGTACTTGACTGAGTTAAAGTTTTTGATAATGATTCAACTGAATTAAAAACGCGTTGATTTTGATAACCCAAAATTACTTCCGCACCAGCTTGGTCAAGAATTTTTGCTATATCCCAAGCTATACTTCTATGATTTGCTACTCCGAATACTGCAGCTGTTTTTCCAGTCAGGTCTATTGGATACATTATTTATTTCTCCTAACTCTAAAATGATAGGGGTTCTTGTTCACCTAGTATATTCAATTATTGTAATCTAGGTGGACCGATAATCCTGTGATAGTTGGTTTATTACAAGAATTCGAACCTTGTTGAGCATCTAGTCCAATTTGTAGGTTGTTTTGATTATTGATGTGGTTACCATTGAATAAAAATATTCTTTCTGAATTATCTTCAGAAGTAGTTTCTCTCACAAGTTCCGGCAAGTTATTATTGATTTTGAGATATATTTTGTTTGGTTTGGGAAGATTTTCGACATTTATTGAAACAGATAATTTAACTTTTGCACTAGCCTGATTTGATACTGGTTCTGGAATGAATATTGATAAATCCAATTCTGAGCCATAGTTGTCAAAAGTAATCGGAAGTTGAACTTCTGGTATAGCATTACTAAATGCAGCTCCTAATTGAGAATAATTGTTTCTCCTAGTGAAATTATCAATTTGGTATTTTTTATTACGACCCTTGAGACTATCTAAATCGGCTATTTCATTTAACATAGTATGCTTCCATTTCGTATCGATACCATGGTAGTTGAAAAGATAAATGCCGTCGCTTTTTTTACTTAAATATTGATATGCGATTCCGCGAAATTCATCATCATCTTTAGTTGGTCTTAAACGTTCTATGCATCCAAGTATTTTGATATCAGTATTTTTAGCTGCATTGATAAATTCATCAATAGGGGTTGAGTAAGGGATAAACCCGCCGCCAGCTATAACTATGTCAACTAGTTCTTTCTTTATCCATTCTTCGACGTCAAGACCAATTCTTGCAGAATCGTATAGGGTAGGAGGAACTCTTACTGCTAATTTAACAGTTCTACCTGTAGATTTAATTACATTATCGATTTTATCTTTTGCTTTTTTTATCAAGTCAGTGGCTAGGTGTCTATTGTCATAAGCTTCTTCCACGCGGAAAAATGCAGGATGTCTAAACCAATCAAGTTCAATCCCATCGATATCGAAGTTTTCAACAAGTTCAGTTATGATTCCTAATCTGTGATTTCTAACTTCAGTAAAAGCAAAATCCATACCAGTTCTTATGCCATGTTCAAGTGAGCCTTTTTGCAATGTTTCGCCTGGTTTGCCAATAAGAAGGTGAGGATGTTCTCTCCTGAATCTTCCATAAGTTGGTGAGTCAATATCTATCTCGTAATGTTCGTTCATTCTTAGTGAAGGAAAAAATTTGATGCCGGCTTCATGACACAACTTTGATAAACCTGTAACTGGTCCACCGCAGTCTTTTATTAGTGATTTAAGGTTTGCAGCACGTGTTTTTGTACTTTCATCGGGATTTTCATATCCATCTCCAATTCGTTCGCCTATTTCCGTTTCATAATCGTAAACTTCATGCCCTCCTACAGACCATAGCAAAGTAGTTAAAGGAGTATCTTTATAAGTGTCGATCATCTTATCTTTTAAGTCAGATAATTTAAGTAAATTTTCTGTGTGATTTATTATTTGTCCGTCATCATTGACAAATAGCTCAGTTTGGTTGGCTTTAACCATTATTAATAGATCCTCCGTTTAGTATTTAAAATAGAAGTTTAGTGCAATTTTATAATTGATCGATATAATTCAATTCTTCTTCTAATTCAGCTATTCCATGGAAATGTTCTAATAAGATTGTGGCATCAAGATTTTTAATTTGTTGGTGCATATTTTTGGGCAGGGTGCCTTTTCCTACGCTTAAGTGAGAATCTTTTCTACCCCGATTGTCATAAAGATAATTATCACTCCAGTGAACATGGTGTATCAATTCAGGTCGTTTTAGAAAAGCCATAACACGTTCTTTTCGTGTTTCATCATCTTTAAATTTGTGAGCATAAGTACATGTGTGGCTAGAATCTAAGCATAGAAAAACATTATCCAAGTTCACATCTTCACAGATATTTATCCATTCTTCTGGTGAATCGCCAAAGCTGATATTCATTGATTCCCAGTCGATTTCATCCTCATCGAGGTTTTCTGCTCGCGTGAACGAAGCATTCATGTTTTCAATCACGATCTCTAAGTTAAATTGATTAGCAAATGTAGCTATTTCCCTAATAGCCTGTATCATTAATTCATAATCTCCTTTCTTGCCAGAAGTTTGAGTTTCATCAAACCACTGTTTTTGAGGAGGATGTAGATTCACTTGTTTTATACTTGGGTGGGCTTCTAATTTAGAAATATATTCTTTAAGTAGAGATATAGCATCAGCCCTATGCTCTGCATCTGTTGCTGCGTAATTTAACCGCAAACCATCTTTTACATAAGGGGCATGAGCGCTGATTAACATGGGCGATAGCTCATTTGGAGTCGATGGGTCAGTAGTAGCGTGTAATTCCGCTTTAAGATTTAGACGAGTCAAATCTATTATTCCAACGTCAGTTGGAGCAGATAAAGGGTGTTTTGTAGGCATGTTTTCTCCTAAAGCTATAGTTAAAGAATTACAACGCAGCAACAATTTCAGCTACATTGTTTCTGATAGTGGTATCTATTTGTGGGAATGGTTTTCTAGGATTACCACAATCAATTCCAAGCCTTTCACTAACTATTGCTTTTATACTAGGAAAGTATTCGTATTCCAATAGTTTATTTGCATGTGTTAATGCTCTTTGTTGTGCTATTTTTGCTTGTTCAATATTACCGTTTTTGAAAGAGTTCCATATTTCAACGTAGATTTCTGGTATAGCACATGGAGGTCCGTCTATCATTCCAACCGCTCCTATACTAAGCGCAGGCAGTAATAATGCGTGACTACCTGTGAAACAATCAAGTCCCATGTCAAGGAAGTTTCGAATATTTTGAAATATGAATGAAGAGTGTTTCAACCCCTTTAATTCGGGAACTGCATTTTTAATTTCTTTCATCAGTTCAGGTGTGATTTCTACTTGTGTTGACTGTGGTAAATTGTATGCAAATAATGGTAGATCGGTTGCTTCACCTACAGCCTTGTAGTGGTCAATAATAGATTGGTCAGGTTGGGCATAAAAGTATGGAGGAATGCAGCAAATAGCCTCTACTCCCACAGAAGCAGCATGTTTGGCAAGTTTGACTGCTCTATCAGTTGTAGGAGCTCCAACATGCATGATGTTTTTTATCCTGCCTGCATTTTGGTCAGCAGCTATCTCAGCTATGCGCATATTTTCTTCATCTGTAAGCAAGATACTTTCTCCTGTACCTCCTGCCACCCAGAATCCGTGAACGCCTGCTTTTATGTTAAATTCTATTACCTGCCTGAAAGCTTTTTCATTTAATTTGCCATCTGCCCCCATTGGGGTTATAAGTGCTGGGTATACTCCTTCAAAATCAGCCATTTGTCATCTCCATGTTTATTAGTTTATATTCAAGGGAAAATATTGTAGCATGACTTCTAAACTATTGTTATCTAGATAATCGATTCTAGTGACGAAATTTAAGCCAGTTGCAATTGGGATGTCAATAATATATTGATGGACAATTATTAAAACTATAACAGTATATACAGGGAGTTATTCCATGAAAATGTATGTTAGCGGGAAATGGGTAGAATCTAACGGGACTATAAATGTAGTGAATCCATATGATGGGCAAATTATCGATACAGTTCCTAAAGGAAATTCTGAAGATGTGGATAAGTCGATTACAAGTGCCGTAAGAGGTTCTGAAGTTATGGCAGCATTGCCTGGATATAGACGATTTGAAATATTAAGAAAAACTGCTGACCTACTAGAAGAAAGAATAGAAGAGTTTGCAAAAATTATTACCCAAGAGGAAGGGAAGACAATTAATGAAGCGAGAGGTGAAGTGCAAAGAGCTGTTCAAACAATAAGTTTATCTGGAGAAGAAGCAAAACGGCTTTACGGTGAAACTATTCCCTTAGATGGTGCACCTACATGGACTGGTCAATTCGGATTTACAATACGGATTCCTGTTGGAGTTGTTGCAGCTATAAGCCCATTTAATTTTCCATTGAATCTTGTTGCACATAAAGTCGGTCCGGCTTTGGCAGCCGGAAATTCTGTGATTGTCAAACCAGCAACAGATACCCCATTATCGGCTTTGAAACTCACAGAAATTTTACTGGAATCAGGATTGCCAGAAGAAGGGATTCAGTGTATTACGGGTACAGGATCAAGTATTGGAGATAGTTTGGTATCAGATAATCGCATTAGAAAAATCACATTTACTGGTAGCCAAGAAGTGGGTGAGCATATTTGTAAAGTAGCTGGTCTAAAAAAAGTTACTATGGAACTTGGGTCAAATTCGCCGCTAATAATTATGCCTGATGCTGACATAGAAAAAGTAGCTGCAGCCACGATTTCAAGTGGTTTTTCTAATGCGGGTCAAGTTTGTATATCAGCACAAAGAATAATAACGCATGAAAACATTTATGGCGATTATTTAGATGAATTATCTTCTCAGGTCAAAGCGATGAGTGTAGGTGATCCACTTAATGAATCGACTCTAATGGGGCCAATGGTGAGGGCAGATGATGCATCTAGGGTAAATGACTGGATACAAAGTGCTGTAAAATCAGGTGCAAGGACTTTAGTTGGAGGAGAATTTGCAGGTGCTGTACACCAACCTACAGTTGTTGCAGATGTTGATCCTAAAATGAAAATATCCTGTGAAGAATTATTTGGGCCAGCAGTAGCTGTTACGCCGTGTTCAGACATAGACCAAGCCATTGAATTGGCTAATGATACAAACTATGGACTCAGTGCTGCAATATTTACCCAAGACATTGATTTAGCTATGAGATTTGCAAAAGATGTGCATTCTGGTAATTTAATGATTAATTCTGGTCCCCAATGGAGAACGGATTTAATGCCTTATGGGGGAGTGAAAGATAGTGGGATGGGTAAAGAAGGACCTAAATATGCCATAGAAGAGATGACTGAATTGAAAATGGTAGTGTACCATCCATAAAAATAATATTTGCAATCCAGCAGATGATTTTGAGATAAAAGAGAGGATTAAATGAAAGTAGCTTCAAGGACAATCGTCCAAATTAAACCCGAAAAGCAAAAAGAAGTCGATAGTTTCATGAAGGATAAGGCCGGGCAAATTTCTAGTATAGAAGGTCTTATCACTTGGGGTTATATAAACACTGGTGAAAATGAAATTACTGTTATAGCTGTTTATGATAGTCAAGGTGATGCAGAGAACGCTACTCCTTACGTGAATACTGTTTTAGCCGACGCAGCATCATTAGTGGTTGCGCCTCCAGTACGCAATATTTATGAAGCCCATTGGTATTGACCATTAATTTATAAACTATAATTGTATTAGTCAGAATCTGTTATAATGGTATAAGAATTTGTTATAAGTTATAGGAATTATTAAATGAACCAAACTGAATCACAAAAACCTTTGACTATAACCATAAGTGAAGAAGTAGTCGAACATGTTACCCGTTTTGCTGAAAATTCAGGTAAGAAGGGTTCTAATTTACGAGTTGCAGTAAAAGGTGGGGGATGTTCGGGTATGACGTACATACTTGACATTGTGGATGAGCCTAAAGAAGGCGATAAAGTAATAGAAGACAACGGGTTAAAATTATTCGTAGATAAAAAATCTTACGTGTTTCTTGCGGGAACTGTTCTTGAATATTCTGGTGGATTAAATGGAAAAGGATTTGTTTTTAATAATCCTAATGCAAAAACCACTTGTGGTTGCGGAACATCCTTTAGCGTATAGCTATTTGCTAGTTAGATTATTTTGTAGCAAATATTGTTTTTAAATCAACCAATTTGGTTTTTTAAATTGGTTCGAATTTTATCTTTTGAGTTGTAGTATTGAATCAAGTACCGACAAATAACGAAATTGAACAATACAAATATTTTGTTGAAAGCTGTGCTTTAATCCAGTTGGATAGTATGGGTGTACTTAGTGCAAAAGGTGCTGATGTACTGGATTTGATAGATAGACTTTCGACTAACGATATAAACAAGTTAGAAGACAATTCTTGGATAGACACAGTATTAACTACAAATAAAGGTAGAATTGTTGCTCAAATTAGATTGCTGAAATTTTCTAATAAACTCCTAATCCTATCTGAGAAAAATATTTTATCTGAAATTATCGAATGGATTGACTTTTATACTTTTTCAGAAGAAGTCGAATTTGAAAATATAAGTGAAAATATTTCTGTATTTGCTTTGATAGGTCCGTCTGCTGAAACCGTTGCAAAAAAGATAACGAATTTATCAGATATTACCTCTGAAATAGGTACTTCTATTTCAACAAGTTTTGATGAAAAAGATATGATATTAAATTTTGATCAAATAGCTGATATACCTAGGATAGATTTGGTTTTAGACAAAGATCTTAATGAACAATTTATTAGTTGGATTAAAAAGCAAGATATATATCAATTAGCACCTGAAATCTATAATGTTTTCCGTATTGAAAATAGGTTGCCTGTTCATGGTTCGGAATTAAATGATAAATATAACCCGTTGGAAGCAAATTTGTTGAGTAATATAAGCTTTAATAAAGGGTGTTATGTGGGTCAAGAAGTGGTAGCAAGATTAAACACTTATGATAAAGTCAGAATGCAGTTAGTTTTTCTCTACATAGATAAAAATTGTAATCCTGAAAAAGATATGATAATCACCTCAGACTCTAATCAAATTGGCGCATTAACATCTTTTGAATTTTCTTTCGTAGTCGATAAGTGGGTTGCGTTAGCATACATAAAAAAATCTTATTGTATTAATGAAAACGAATTTTTCGTTGAAGATGAAAAAGTAAAATTCAAATGCGAGATTGGAGATTTTGGATTAACGGATTAAGATGTTGATTGGGGTGGTAATAATGATACGCCACCATCTATTACAATGGTTTGACCTCTAATCATATTTGCTTTTTTGCTGCATAGAAAATTGACCGTATCGGCTATGTCTTGTTCACTGACCATTTTCCCAACAGGATTCTTTGAACCAGACTTGAGCATTTCTTCAGCGTTTGGGAAATGATCAAGTGCTTCAGTTTTTACATATCCACCTGCAACAGCATTAACAGAAATTCCTAACGGTGCAAGTTCTACAGCCAAATAACGAGTTGCTGCTTCCAAAGAAGCTTTTGAAACTCCTACTGCAAAATAATTTTTAAGAACTATTTTGCTTCCTAAGCTAGTTAGATTTACTATGCAACTTCCAGGTTGCATGTAAGGGATTGATTCTTGGGTACAAAGCCATGGCGCTTTAGCGTTGATATCCATGGTCCAATCCCAATGTTTAGATGTAAGTTCAGTTGCAGGTTTATTTACTCCAGAAGCTGCATTGTTTATAAGATAGTCTATTCTACTGAATTTTTCTCCTATCTTTTTGAAAAAGGTTGAGATGTTCGACTGATCACCTAAATGAGCTTTGATGTTTATACATTCTACACCTAAATCAAGAATGTCATTTTGTGTTTGATTTGCTGCTTCGGTATTGCGGAAATAATTAAATGCAATATTGGCACCTTGGCTGGCAAATTCAAGGGCTATGGTACGGCCTATACCTCTAGAACCGCCAGTAATGACTGCTACTTTATCTTTGTATTGTTTATTTAGTTCCATTTAAAAATAATTAAAGAAATCTGTATACTAAACAGCCATTCCTCCGTCCACGCTAATTACTTGTCCGGTTATATATTTTGATTTTTCTTCAGCTAAATATAGGACAAGGTTTGATATATCATCAAGTTCTCCAAATTTGCCTTGAGGGATGGCGCTCAGCCAGAATTCTTTTTGCGCATCAGTTAAAATAGAAGTTGTTTCTGTTTCCAAATATCCAGGCGTAACGCAATTTACGGTTATATTTCTTTTTGCTACCTCTTTGGCAACAGCTTTTGTAAAACCAATTATCGCAGCTTTTGAAGCTGTATAATTTGATTGTCCCGGATTACCTCTAATACCCACAACAGATCCAATATTAATCACACGTCCCCAACGAGTTTTTAGCATGGATTTTATTGCTGCTCTTGTACAATAAAAAGTTCCATTCAAGTTAGTACCAATGACGTTCTCCCATGCCTCGTCCGACATTCTAACTAGAAGTTGGTCTTGAATTATTCCAGCGTTGTTAATCAATATATCTATTTTGCCCCAAGTTTCAATTACTTTATCCATCATGTCTGTTACTTCACCTAATGAAGAAACATCAGCCTGAACAGTGAAAGACTCAACTCCCATAGATTTAATCATGTCGCTGAGTATTATGGCGTCTTCTTTAGATGATTTATAATTAATTGCAACATTAATACCGTTCTGAGCCAATTTAAGTGCTATGGATTTTCCTATTCCTTTAGCTGCACCTGTTACAAGGGCATATTTTTTGGTTTTGTTGGAATGTTCCACATGATTCTCCAAATTATATTTAATTATTTAATTGCAGATAATCCTGATTTCAATTTAGAAACAAGGTCTATTTCTACACACCATTTGGCGGTTTCTATAGCCCTTGTAACAGTATCGGATTTAGCTTTGCCATGCCCAATTATACTAACGCCATTAACGCCAAAAAGAGGGCCGCCTCCTTTAGTTTCTGCTACGTTGTGCATGTCATAGATTTCTTTAGATATATCGATGATGTCATCTGAATTTAATTTTGTATTTAATTTTGAACTAATATGTTTGGATATTTCAGAACCCAATCCTTCAGTTAATTTCATTAAAATATTTCCCACAAAACCATCACATACAACTACATCCGCTGGATTATGCATTAGGTCATTTGCCTCAACGTTACCTATGAAGTTGAGGTCTGTATTTTTTAAGATCGAAGATGTTTCTTTAACTTGCTTGTTGCCTTTTTCATCCTCTGATCCAACGCTTAATAAAGCTACTCTGGGATTGGAAATTTTATAGACATATTTGGAAAATATTTCTCCCATTATGGCAAAACTCATTAACTGGCTAGGTTTGCAGTCAACATTTGCTCCTGCATCTAATATGATCATGTTAGGCGAAAATCCTAGGAGAGGGCCTCCGATCGCAGGTCTTTCTATGCCATCAAATGTTCCCAAAATTATTGCAGCAGATGCCATTGTTGCACCACTTGAACCCATGGACACATTAGCATCAGAAACCCTTTTTTTAATTAGTGATGTACTAACTATTATTGAGGCCTTAGGTTTTTGTCTCATAGCAACTGCGGGATGTTCATTTTCAGTGATGTGATTTTCTGCGGGAATTACTTGGATTGATTTATCATCAAAACTATGCTTAGCCAATTCAGGTTCAAGTAAACTAGGAACTCCTACTAATTGTATTGATATTTCAGGATTTTTACTCGCAGCGATAGCTCCTGATACGATTTCTGAAGGAGCATTGTCTCCACCCATAGCATCCACAGCTATTTTATATACTTTGCCAGTTGTCAATTTTCACTCCTATTGTTGAATATAATACGTAACAAGTCAGTAATGTATAATTGCTTCGCCGGTAATCACTTGGCTTCCATTTATATTGTTAATACCAACTTTGTAAAAAGCTTTTTTGAAATTATTATCATCAGATGTTTTCAGCAAATTCCCATATGTTTCAATAGATTCACCTGATAACACAGGAGAACGAAACTTTACTTTTAATTGTCCGGTATTTGCCCATTTTGTATCAAAAGCTAAAGTCATCATTTCTGATATGTAAGATAAAACCATCATACCATGTGCTATTGTTGTATCAAATCCAGCTTTATTAGCGAAAGTGGAATCTAGGTGTATTGGATTAAAATCATTAGATACTTTAGAGTAATCTACTATCATCGTTTGAGTTATGAGACGTTCTATATTTGGTAGGTTTTCAGGTGGGATAAATTGCGTATTCATAATGAGGTGAACAGAGTCGATTTGCCTGTTAATATTGGCATTTTATTCTCATCTTCTACAGATAAGTTTATCATTAAAATCCTAGTAGATTTTCGGACAGTGTTTTGTATCAAAGTTGTTGTACAGCTCAAAACACTATTCAAATTAGCAGGATTTATGAATTCTACTTCTTGTCCCGTATGCAAGGTTCCATGAGGTAATTCAAGCTTGCTAACAAGGTCTCTTAAACTTAAGGTTAAAATAGCAGCTGATGGTATGGTGTTTTTGTATTGATCTGAAACTTTTGAAAAAGGAAAAGAATCGCATTTAGTTGATTTGCTATACATTTCAACCAAGTTAGAATCAATTTTATATTCAGTTTTAGATAATACTAAAGGTAAATCTTGATTTGATGAAAATACATTCATTTATGTCACGGTACCAATATTGCTCTAGTTAATCCACTAGTTGAATTTTTCCCTATCCATTCTGACTGTTGAAAAGCTTCAGATATTTCATCGAGGGCGAATTTGTGGGAAATGATATTGGTTAAAGGGAATTTGGTTTGTGTTCTTACTAAAAAGTCTAAAGCTACTGGAATAATATACGGGTCATAGTGTGCTATTCCAATTAACTTTGTCATGCCCCAGACTAATTTAGACATGTCTATTGTCGCATCACTATTATCCCAAATATTTCCTATTTCTACGTAACTGCCACCGTTGCGTAGCATAGAAATACCTTCTGCTACGACTCCTGGATACCCTACTACTTCTAATCCAACGTCAGCACCTCTTTGATTAGTAATTTTTTTCACGTGTTCGATTCGCTCATTCTTGTCAGTAATTTCATTAATGTTGATTGTATGGGTAGCACCGCATTTTCGTGCGAGTTCCAGTCGATTTTCTATACCGTCAATAACTATAATGTTTGCAGCACCCATTTCAGATGCGGCTGCAGCTGCGTTGATTCCTAATCCTCCTGCACCTTGGATTACAACAGAATCTCCTATTTTCATGCCACCTTGTTGTAGACCATAAATAACTTGTGAAAGAGCGCAATTTACTGATGTAGTTGCTTCTTCTGGTAACTCATCTGGCACTTTAAAAACAAAATGGCCAGGAAAAAGATAATAATATTCAGCAAATCCTCCATTACAATAAGGGAGTTCGTTTATACTGCCCCGGAACCGAAAACGGTTTGGGCAATTATTAAATTCTAACCTCATACAGTTATAGCATCTTCTACATGGGAAGAAGTAAGGAAACGCTACTCGATCTCCTTCCTTTAGTTTTTGGCCCATCGAGTCTGTAGTAATATTTGAACCAAGAGAATCGATTTTACCAGTCATTTCATGTCCAAGGATTATTGGACCAGGTTTGCCTGGTGCTTTTGGTTTGAGTTCTCCACGCCAATAATGGAGATCTGTCCCGCAGATTGCAGAAGAGGTTATTTTAACCAATATTCCATCGGAATCTATTGGTAAGGTTGGCAATTCTGTAATTTCAAATTCGTATGGCTTTACAAAGACAGCAGCCTTACCGGTTTTCATTATTTGCTTCCTTTTATTAAATAAATGGTAATTTTACAATAAATATTATTTTTAATTGTATTTCTGAATAATGATGCAAGCATTTTGCCCACCGAAACCAAAGCTGTTAGATAGAGCTGTATCAATTTTGTGTTTACGGGCTATATTTGGAACGTAGTCAAGGTTGCATTGTGGGTCTGAAACTTCTTGGTTGATAGTTGGATGAATAGTTTGGTCTAGTATTGATTTGATAGATGCTACAGCTTCTAATGCTCCCGCTCCTCCAAGAGCGTGACCAATCATTGATTTTGTGGAACTTATTGGAGGTGCGCCATTTTCTCCAAATATTTTCTTAATAGCTAATGTTTCAGCGAGGTCGTTTAGTGGTGTTGAAGTTCCGTGGGCATTGATATAGTCGATGTCCTTTGATGATAGCCCTGAGTTGACCAAAGCATTATTTATAGCGCGGGCTGCTCCATCACCGTTCTCATCTGGTTGTACAGCATGATAAGCATCTGATGATACTCCTTGGCCCAATATTTTTGCATAAATATTGGCTCCACGATTTAAAGCGTGCGATAAAGTTTCCAGAACTAATATTGCAGAACCTTCTGCAGGCACGAATCCATCTCGATTTGCATCAAAAGGTCTACTTGCTTTATGAGGGGCATCGTTTTGTTTTGTCAAAGCTTTTATCACGTTGAACCCCCCAAGACCTAATTGGCTGATTCCAGCCTCGCAACCTCCAGCAAGGATTACATCTGCATCGCCTCGTTTTATAATTTCGTAGCCTTCACCTATCGCTTGTGTTCCGGCGGCACATGCTGTGATAATTGTTGAAGTATATCCTTTTATCCCGAAAATTCTACTTACGTTAGCAGCGGCCATATTTGGCAATATCATTGGTATAAAAAATGGGCTTACCTTCATTCCGCCGCGAGAAACTAACAGTCTTGCATTTTCTTCGGTAGTAGGAAAACCGCCATTTCCATTTCCCATTACTACTCCGATTCTATTTGGGTTTGGGTATGAACCAATATCTAATTCGGAATGCGCTATAGCTCCTCTCGCTGCGGCTACGGCTAATTGTGAGAATCTAGCCATACGTTTTGCATCTTTAGGGTCCATGTAAGTTGAAGGGTCGAAATTTGATACTTCACCCGCTATCCTGCAGGGGAAAGGACTTGCATCGCATAGAGTAATAGGCCCAATTCCGGATACTCCGTTACATAAATTAGCCCAAAATTCATCTACCGATTCACCCAAAGGAGTTATAGCTGAAAATCCTGTAACGACTACAGTGTCATATTCAGATTCTTTATTCAATGTTTTATTCATATTCTATTTCCCTCATATCGGGTAGAATTTTATATTATATACAAAAGTTATTATTAATATATTTCTGGTTCAATTCCTTCTAGTTTTTCTAAGGTTTCCCCAACAATCGCAAATGAACCAGTTACCAATATTATATCTTCAATTGTGGCCAAGGTTAAAGCTTTATCGATAGCGTCCGATACGGAGGTCTGTACGCTATTTAAATCAAAACAACCAAATTCAAATTGTTTTAAGATATCAGACGGTTCAATTGATTTTGGATGCCTAGATTTTGAAATGATGATAATAGGGTCTAATTTTGATAAATTAATTAGGATATTTTTATAATCATGTCCATGTATACATCCGAAAACCACAATTACTTTTTTTGGGTTGAAATATTTTTTGAACGAGAAAACCAAGCGTTGAATCGAATCTGGATTATGAGCTCCATCCAAGACGAATTTGATTTTGTTTGATTCTATAAATTGGAATCGCCCTTTTAGGTTGATTTGTTGCAAGCCATTGGTTATAGATGTTGGTTTTATCGACACCCCCATTTTTAATAGAGTTTCTGATGCGGCTATAGATGTAGCGGCATTATCGGCTTGATGATCTCCAAGTAAATTTGTTTCTACAATATAATTTGATAATTCACCGTTGATTTTAATTTTTTGTTTAAGGGAATTCTTTTCTGTAATTTTCCAGGAGATATTGGTTTTAACATTTGTTAAAGGGGAATTTAATGATTTTGCTTTGTTGATAAAAACCTTTTCTGCCTCTGGAAATTGCGGAGCAAATATTATTGGAACTTTCGGTTTTATGATTCCTGCTTTTTCCTCTGCTATCGCGCTAATCGTATTTCCTAATGTTTCAGTATGATCTAGGCTTATTCTGGTTATCACGGATACTATGGGATTAAGAACATTAGTGGCGTCTAGTCTTCCTCCCATCCCAACCTCAATAATTTGAAAATCTACGTCCATTTCTCTGAAATGCAAAAATGCCATAGCTGTTAACATTTCAAATGTTGTTATGGATCCGAGTGAATGATTTGATTCAACTGATTTTAGTTTAGGCCAAATTTTATTAACTAAATCTGCAAATTGGTTGTCGGGAACAGGCTGATTTGATATCCGAATTCTTTCAGTAAATTTATTTAGGTGGGGAGAGGTAAATAATCCTGTA